>JAGWVG010000153.1 GCA_018970965.1 Alphaproteobacteria bacterium
GCCACATCGACATCGCCGGCAAGAACCAGGACAGCATTGTTCGGCCCATAATGCTGGCGAAACCATGCACGAACATCATCAAGGCTTGCCGCATCCAGATCGGCCATCGATCCAATAATTGGGTGACCATAAGGGTGGTCGGGTGGCAAAGTTGCCTTGATCTGCGCGTAGTTCACAAGACCATAGGGCCGATTATCGCCTTGGCGCTTTTCATTCTGCACCACGCCAATTTGGTTGGTCAGCTTTTCCTGCGTTACCGCGCCAAGCAAATGGCCCATGCGGTCGCTTTCCAAAAACAGCACCCGCTCTAGCGCGCCCGTGGGCACTGTTTGGAAATAATTGGTGCGGTCAAACGAGGTGGTCCCGTTAAAATCAGTCGCGCCCAAGGCTTCCAGCGGCTTGAAGAAATCGCCATCCGCATTTTCGGATCCGTTGAACATCAAATGCTCAAACAAATGGGCAAAGCCCGTCTTGCCTTTGGGCTCATGTTTCGAGCCAACATCATACCAGACCGACACCGCAACAACAGGCGCCTTACGATCGGTATGGACAATCACACGCAGGCCATTGGCGAGCGTAAATTGCTCATGCGGAATATCTACTTTGCGCACCAATTCGGCCGCAGGGGCAGCCGCTTTGGGCATTTGTGCCGCGATCGGCGCGGTCAAACTCAGCGCCAAGAAACCAACTGTCAAAAACCGCATGAGACGTGTCTCCAGCTTATGCCTAAACGCAAGAATCTGGCTAATCTAGCGCAAGGATGCGCGGCGACAACGCCCTTAAAAGGTTGGGGCCAAAGGCCCCGCCCTTAGGGTCGATAATGTTGCTTGGCATGGCGCAAGGCATCAGCCCATTCAAAGTGGACGGGCTTGAACTTTTGCCCCGCAAATAGCGCCATTTGATCGGTGTAATGCGGCGATCCGGGGCGTGTTGTTGCAGAGCCATAAGGTTGAATGGACTGCGATTGAACATTGCCCTGCTGATCCCAGCGCACCAGCATGATGAAGCTATCGCCATGGCGGACGCGGAACTTTTTATCGCCCTGATCCTTATCCCAGGCCGTTGTTGCGCGCAGCGTATCGGTGCCGCCGAGCATCGGCAGATCGACAGTACCGCGACGCAGTCGCTGCGCCTCCGCCAAGGGGGGGTCGATCCGGCCAAAGCGCGTCATCATATCCTCCACCGCCTCTTTCAGTGCCTCTTTGGGGTCGGGCAGAGCCTCGCGCCGCCAATGTTTTGTCGACGCGGTTCGGATCAGGCGTTCGGCCAAAGTATCGGCAGCACCAACGCCATCGCTGGTCCAATCCCATGTTGCCAAAAGCTGCTGCGCCTGAGCCAAATCGGGCGCATCCTTAACATTGGCCGCAAGCACTTTGGCAATCCAGCCGCCCTCCCAAGAGTCTCGCGCATAGCCTTTATCAAATTTGATGGTCAGCAATTGCTCAGGGGTCAGCTTGCCCGCTTGCGACAGCAGCGCCGTCGCGCGCAGGCCGCGATTGGTCATGCCCCGCTCAATCCCCAGCAGCGGCGAAAAATCAGCCGGGTTCAATTCTGACCCCGGGCCGGCCGCCAAATAGGGGGTGTTGTTTGCGTTCTGGACAAAGCCGCTCTTTGGAGAGACGATTTTGGGGAAGCGATCAAACCCAACGGGGCCCTTCCATATCGCCTTGGACGTGTCGCCCGGCAGCACCTTGGTATAATCAAAGCCCGGCGCCCGATCGGGGAAAAGCGCATTGTAAATATAGGCAATCCGCCCGGTCTTATCGGCATAAATGAAGTTGGTCGCAGGCACGCCGCCAATGGACATAGACTTGGTCCATTCCTCCCAGGTCTGCGCTTTGGTGTTGCGATAATATTGCTCTACGGCCTTGGCATTATCGATGCCGGCATAACGCAGTGCAAAGCTGCCATTTTTATTCTGGATCACCGGGCCATGAACCGATCGGTAAATGGTCTTAGGCACTGGCAGCGTGAAGGGTCCAAAGCGCACGGCCAACCAAATGCGTTTCTTCTCCAACGGCTTCCATTGGCCGTCTAAACGATATTTGGTGCCATCGTCACTAAGGACGAGCTTGTAGACATCAATCAGATCAGGCCGGTTAACAGTGTTGGTCCACCCCAAATTGCGGTTATGGCCGAGCAGCACAAAGGGCGATCCGGGGAAAAGTGCCCCTGCCATATCGAGCCCCTCGCCCGAATGAACAACGGCCTCATACCACGCCACCTGCCCTTCATAAGGTTGGTGTGAATTGGAAATGAGCCATGTTTTGCCATCTGCCATTTTGCTGGGCGCCAGCGCAAAAGCGTTAGAGCCATTCAGGCTCGGGTCGCGTCCAATCGGCGTCATGGGCAGCGCATCTTCATTGGGCGCGGGCTTGCCTTCGCTCAGCGCGCCAATCACGCCATCGAGCCCGTAGAAAAACGGTGCCCGCAAAACAAAGCCCGTCACAATATCTTGCCCCGTCACAGGGAAGAGCTTGGACAGCCGCACTTCAGATGGGTGCTTTTGCGCATAATAGTTGAGGCCCGCGGCATAAGCCTCCAACACACGACGCACCTCGGGCGAGAGACTGGGGTAAGCGCGCACCGCCGTATCACGGACGCCAAGCAATTGGGCGACGTAATCAATCTGCGCGCCATCCGGGCCTGTCATCGCGCCATCGCGCCCGCGGGTCATCGCGATGACCTCTTGAATGGTCGCGAAATCATCTTCCGCATGCGCATAGGCCAAGCCATAAGCCGCATCGGCATCGGTTTTGCCGTTGATATGCGGCACGCCAAATTCATCACGGACAATCTCGACATCATAGGCGCGCTGCGGCTGGGCCGGCTCTTCCTGCGCCGTCAGCGGCTCCCACACGGCGGATGCCACCGCCACAGTTGCCACCGATGCCAATGTCCATTTTGCCCAGCGCTTCATATCAACCTCCCCTTTTGTCTTTAGGACGCGATATTGACGAGGAACGCGCAATCGGCAAGTCAGACAAAAATTTTCAAGAGGATGCCTCTCATGCGCCGTTCTAACTTTCTGACTCTTCTGCCTTTTCTTACCCTTCCTGCGCTGGCCCACGCGGCCGCGCCGGGCAGCGGCATCACGGCTGATGCTGTAAAGGCCCATGTCAGCTTTTTGGCTGATGATTTGCTGGAAGGCCGCGATACGGGCTCGCGCGGGCACCAGATTGCCGCGCGCTATGTCGCGTCGCAATTTGCGGGCATGGGTCTGAAGCCCGCTGTTAAGGGCGATTGGTATCAGAATGTGCCTTTTGTCGAAGTAAAGCCCAATGCCGATGCTTCCCTGACCATTGGCGGGACCAGCTACACACACAAGAAAGAGGCCGTCGTGTCAGGCAATGGCAAGGCGGAAGGCGAGATCGTGTTTGGCGGCTTTTGCCTCAACAAGCCGGAATTGGGTTTGAAGGACCTTCAGGGCCTCAACATCAAGGGCAAGATTGTCGCCTGTCTCTCAGGCTTTCCCAAGGGCACCCGCAGCGACATTGGCGCGCACCTGAATGCCGAAAAAGCAAAGATCCTCTCCGAACGCGGTGCCATTGGCCTGATTACCATCCGCACGCTGGAGCGCGAAAAGCAAACGCCTTGGACGCGCGTGGTGGATTATGCTGATGATCGCTCGGTCCGTTGGGCCAATGCGGATGGAACGCCTTTTGACGCCTCCCCCAACATCAAGGCCGGCGCCACGCTGGACCGCGCAGCAGCAGGGGCGCTGTTTGCGGGCACGGGCAAAACTTTAGATGCCATTTTGGCCGAGGCGGATCGCACGGGCGGCAAGCCCAAGGCCTTTGCGCTTAAAAAGCGGGCCAGCATCTCGCGCACCGCCAGCCTAACACATTTCTCGAGCCCCAATGTCATTGGCATGCTGCCAGGCTCTGACCCTGCCTTAGCCAATGAATATGTGCTGGTGATGGGCCATCTTGATCATATCGGCACGCGCAGCAGCGGCGAGGGGGATAAGATCAACAATGGCGCGATGGACAATGCCTCGGGCATTGCGACCATGTTGGAAGCGGCCCGCGCTATGGCGCAGAGCCCCGACAAACCAAAGCGGCCCGTTCTGTTTGCGGCCGTCACTGCCGAAGAAAAGGGCCTGCTGGGCGCAGATTACCTCTCACGCTTCCCCGTTGTGGGGGATGGTAAGGTGGTGGGCGTCGTTAACCTCGATATGCCAATCTTGACCTATGATTTTACCGATGTCGTCGCTTTTGGGGCAGAGCATTCAACGCTTGGCCCGATTGTTGCGGCAGCCGCCGCGCGGGATAAGGTGACGCTTTCGGCGGACCCCATGCCAGAAGAAGGCCTGTTCACCCGATCAGACCATTATCGTTTTGTGCAGCGGGGCATCCCTTCAGTTTTCCTCATGACGGGCTTTGCCGGAGCAGGGGAAAAATCTTTCCGCGGATTTTTGGCGACCAATTATCACCGCGTGTCGGATGACCTGGCCCAACCCTTTAATTGGGAGGCTGGAGCAAAATTTGCGCGGATCAACATGCTCATCGCCACCGAAATTGCCAACGCGCCTGAAGCGCCAAAATGGTATGCCGACAGCTTCTTTGGCAAGACTTTCGCGCCCGAGGCCCCAAAAGCAAAACGCCCCTGATCTGATCGAGATCAATGCCCGCCTCTTGTGTGGCGATTATGCCACACTACATCCTTGTCTGAA
>JAGWVG010000154.1 GCA_018970965.1 Alphaproteobacteria bacterium
GGCTTTGCAGCGCCCAAATATAGCTACAAGGTCCAGTATTTCGGCGACATTAAGGCGCCGATTAAGGCTGGCCAGCATATTGCTGATTTGGTTGTGACAACGGCGGATACGCCGCCCGCCATTGTGCCGCTTGTTGCTGGCAAGGATGTTGAAGAAGCTGGTTTCTTCATGCGTATTTGGGTCGCGATCCTGTCGCTCTTTGGCCTCTAAGCGATGGAGCGCGGGCGCTTCATTTCGCTAGAAGGAGGGGAAGGGGCCGGTAAATCGACCCAGATCCGCCTTTTGGCAGAAGCGCTTGAAGCGCGAGGCAAGCATGTTGTCGTGACGCGCGAGCCAGGCGGGACCGAGGGCGCTGAAGCCATCCGTGCCTTGCTTTTATCGGGCGGGCAAGATCGGTGGAACGACGCAACTGAAGCTCTGCTCTTTGCCGCTGCGCGTGCGGATCATGTCGCCAAACTTATTCGCCCCGCATTAGACCGAGGTGATTGGGTGTTGTGCGACCGCTTTGTGGATTCCACGCGCGCCTACCAGGGCGGTGCCGGCGGGATGGCTGATGCCGATATCCTGATGCTCCACCAAATTGGATCGGGCGGCTTGCTGCCGGATCGAACCTTGCTGTTGGATCTTCCCGTAGAAGAAGGCGCGCGGCGGGCTGCAGCGCGCTCAGCGACGGCCGACCGGATGGGCGCAAAGGCCAGAGATTATTATCAAAAGGTTGGCGCGCGTTTTCGTGCTATGGCAGAGGCGGAAGCTGATCGGTTTCGTCTGATTGACGCTATGGGTGCGCCAGAGGATGTGTCCGCCCGTCTGCTCGCGGCTTTGGACGATCTCTTGTGACGTTAATTTACGGGCAAGACGCGCCAATTGCGGCTTTTCGTGCGGCAATGCACGGCGCGCGTCTCCATCATGCCTGGCTGCTCACGGGGCCAGAAGGGGTTGGCAAGTTTACAACCGCCATGCAGTTTGCACGCCGCCTGCTGGCCGAAGGCATGGGCTTAGACCCGACAACGGCGGGGGTTGATGTGCCTGTTCAGCACGCTGCCGCCAAATTGCTGGATGCGTGGAGCCACCCCGATTTCGCATTGCTCGATCGACTGCCGAAAGACGATAAAGTTGCAACCGGTAAGCCACGTGCAGAATGGGACGCAGATGAAGAGCGGGCACGCAGCATCAAGACCGATCAAGTCCGCGCCTTAAACCCACTTTTCGCGACGGCCCCGTCTATGTCGTCGCGCCGGGTGGTTGTTATTGATGAAGCTGAAACACTGGAAGTTAGCGCAGCAAATGCCTTGCTGAAACGCTTGGAAGAGCCGCCAGCGGGCACCATCTTCTTGCTGGTTGCGCATAGTGCAGGGCGGCTGTTGCCGACCATCCGGTCGCGGTGCCGTGTGCTGCGCTTTTCGGCGCTTGAAGATGCTGATGTGCGCGCGGTGTTGCGCGGGGCCTTGCCTGATGCCTCTTCCGCGGAGCTGGAGGCATTGATCGCTGTCGGTCAAGGCTCTCCCGGACGCGCCTTGCGCTTTGCCGGGCTTGATCTTGCTGGTTTGGATGCCGCCTTGCAGGATTTGGCACGCCAAGGCGATGCGCAGAACGTCCGCCGCTTAGCCTTGGCGCAGCAATTAAGCGGCAAGGCCGCCCAAGCGCGTTACGAGGCGTTTTTGCAGCGTGTCCCCAGCTTTATAGCCAGCGTTGCGCGTCAGCGATCCGGCGATGCGTTGAAACAAGCGTTGGACCAATGGGAGAAAGCCCGAAATCTTGCCGCTATTGCTGTCCCAACCTCTTTAGAGGTTCAAAATACAGTATTTACGCTTGCGGGCCATGTCGCGGCGCTTGCTCAAAACGGCACATCCGCTAAAGCCTGAGCCATGTCTGGCGAACCTTTTTATATTACAACCGCAATTGCCTATCCCAATGGGCGCCCACATATCGGCCATGCCTATGAGGCCATTGCCACGGACGCGATTGCGCGCTTTCAACGGTTGATGGGCCGGGATGTCCGGTTGGTAACTGGCACCGACGAACATGGCCTGAAGATGGTGCAAACAGCGCGCGCCGCTGGCCGTGACACGCTGGAATTTGCAGATGAAATGTCATCTTATTTCAAAGAGATGTGCAATGTTTTGAATATCTCATATGATCGTTTTTGTCGTACGACAGAGGCAGATCACAAAAAGGCCAGCACAGCGCTTTGGGAAGCTATGGCCGCAAATGGCGACCTTTATCTCGACCGCTATGAAGGCTGGTATTCGGTTCGCGACGAAGCCTTCTACGACGAAAGCGAATTGGTTGATGGGGAAGGGGGGCAGCGCCTTTCGCCTCAAGCCACGCCCGTTGAATGGACAACAGAGGAAACATGGTTTTTCCGCCTGTCGAAATATCAAGAGCCGCTGCTGGCGCTTTATCGCGACAATCCAGAGTTTATTCGCCCCGAAAGCCGCCGCAATGAAGTGCTGCGCTTTGTTGAGGGCGGGCTGAAAGACTTAAGTGTCTCACGCACAAGTTTTGATTGGGGTGTGCCAGTGCCGGGATCACCCGGGCATGTCATGTACGTCTGGGTCGATGCCCTGACGACCTATATGACGGGCATTGGCTATCCTGACAAAGCCGGCGATTTTGCGCGCTTCTGGCCTGCTAATGTGCATATTATCGGCAAGGATATTGTCCGCTTTCACACCGTTTATTGGCCGGCCTTTTTGATGTCTGCCAATTTGCCTTTGCCGCAACAGGTGTTCGGCCATGGCTTTTTGCTGAGCCGCGGCGAGAAAATGTCAAAATCGCTGGGCAATGTGGTTGATCCCATGGCCTTGGCGCAACATTTTGGCGTTGACGCACTGCGCTATTTCTTGATGCGCGAAGTGAGCTTTGGGCAAGATGGCAGTTATAGTGCTGAAGCGATTGTGACGCGCGTGAATGCCGAGCTGGCGAACAGCTTTGGCAACTTGGCTCAACGGACTTTATCATTTATTTATAAGAATTTGGATGGCGTTCTTCCGCATGAGGGGGAAGAGCAAGCCGTCGATGCAGAGCTGTTGGCACTTGTCCATCAGGCGTGCGCTAATGATGTGCCGCGCGAATTTGCAGCTTTTGCGTTTTCGCAGGGGCTTGATGCCTGGATGCGCGCCGTTTTTGCCTGCAACCAGTATATTGACGCGCAAGCGCCATGGACTTTGCGAAAGACTGATCCTGTCCGCATGGGGGTTGTGCTGCGCACTTTGGTGAAGGCCATTCGTGATCTTACATTGGCTGTTCAGCCAATTATTCCGGCATCGGCAGGCAAGATGCTGGACCAGCTGGGGATAGCTGAGGGTGCACGGGATTTTGCGGCTTTTGCTGACCAAGATTGGTATGATCGCTTGGCGAGTTCTGGCTTCCGGCTGGATGCGCCGGCTCCGCTATTCCCGAGGTTGGAACTGCCGGCAGATGATGACGCCTGATGTTCATCGATAGCCATTGTCATCTCAACTATAAGGGCCTGATTGAAGATCAGGATGCGGTGCTAGAGCGGGCACATGCCGCCGGCGTCTCGGGCATGCTCAACATCTCAACTCGGCGGCGCGAATGGGATGCGATTGTCGCAACTGCTGAAAAAGCGCCAAATATCTGGGCGACAATCGGCATTCATCCGCATGAGGCCGATGACCATGTTGATGTCGACACGCAGCTTTTGGTGGACGCCTCTGCGCATCCCAAGGTGATTGGGATTGGGGAAACTGGTCTCGATTATTATTACGACCATAGCGACCGCGATCGGCAGCGATCCAGCTTTCGTGCGCATATTGCCGCCGCGCGCGAAACGGGTTTGCCTTTGATTGTCCACACTCGTGATGCCGAGGCAGATACCGCCGAGATATTGCGGGAGGAAATGGGGAAAGGCCGTTTTCCGGGTGTTATCCATTGCTTCACAGCAAGTCGAGAATTCGGTGATATTGCATTGGAATTAGGCTTTTTTATTTCGATTTCAGGGATTGTCACATTCAAGAGTGCTGCGGATTTGCAGGCCACGGCTGCCCAAATTCCAGCAGATCGACTGTTGATCGAGACAGACAGCCCATTTTTGGCGCCTGTGCCGCATCGCGGCAAAAGCTGTGAACCGGCATATGTAGCTGATACTGCTCGATTTTTGGCGGATTTACGCGGTGTCTCGGTTGAGACCTTAGCGCACCAAACGCGCGACAACTTTTTTCATCTCTTTAAAAAGGCCGAGGCCTAATGTCTCAAACGACGGGCAATATGATCTACTTGATCCTATTGCTCGTGTTGATCGCGTCGAGCCTTGCTGCGCGCCGGCTTCCTATCTATCAATTGGTGAAAATAACACTCGCTTGGCTTCTGATTTTCGGCTGCATTTTTATCCTGTTCAGCTTCCGAGCCGAAATTAAGCAAGTCTGGGCGCGGGTGAAAGCGGAAGCAGGCGCTGCACCGCACGTGGCCGCAAATGGAACCATCCAAATCCAAAAGTCGCCAGATGGTCACTTTCATATTGCCGCAGACGTTAATGGAACGCCGATCAGCTTCCTTATAGATAGCGGCGCGACAACAACGGCGCTGTCCGCCCGCGATGCCGCCAAAGCAGGCGTAGACACATCAGATCTCGCATTTCCTGTCATTGTTTCGACGGCCAATGGGCAGGTGCAAAT
>JAGWVG010000155.1 GCA_018970965.1 Alphaproteobacteria bacterium
AGAAGAAGAATTTGCTCATGTAAAAACGCTGGGCATTGATCCGCCTGCGGCCGAGTTGGAACGCATTACAGCCTTTTTTGCGCCTCCCGCTTTCGAGGCAGATGCGCCCGATAGCGTGGATCGCAGCGACCCAGATTTTGCCGTTTGGCTCGACCAAAATGTGAAACCGCACAAGCAGCCGGGCTATGCAATTGTCAACATCAGCCTAAAGCCGGTGGGCGGCATTCCAGGCGATGCGACCTCGGCGCAAATTGATGTGATGGCGGACTTGGCCGAGCGCTATAGCTTTGATGAACTGCGCGTGACACATGCGCAGAACATTGTCCTGCCGCACGTCGCCAAGCGGGATCTTTATGCGCTGTGGCAAAAGCTGGTGGAGGCAGATTTGGCAGCGCCCAATCTTGACCTGATCAGCGATATCATTGCGTGCCCGGGGCTTGATTATTGCAGCCTCGCCAATGCCCGCTCAATCCCCGTTGCACAGAAAATTGCGCAGCGCTTTGCCGATCTGGATCGGCAGCGCACTTTGGGTGAATTGAAGCTCAAAATCTCAGGCTGCATCAATGCCTGCGGCCACCACCATGCTGGGCATATCGGCATCTTGGGTGTCGATCGAAAAGGCACCGAGAATTACCAGCTGCTGCTCGGCGGCTCTGGCGCGGAAGATACCAGCCTTGGCAAGATTACAGGTCCCGGTTTTGATGAAGACGGGATTGTCGACGCCGTTGAGCGCGTGACTGACAAATATCTCGAACTGCGCACCGGCGAGGAGCGCTTCCTCGACACCTATCGCCGCGTGGGCTTTGATCCGTTTAAGGAGGCAATTTATGGCTGAGCTGCGATTTCGCGATGATGAGGCGCTGGAACAGCCCGCTGTCACCCTTGATGGATTTTTGACTCAATCAAACGCCACCGCTGTGCGGCTGGAGCCAGATGAAGATGCGCGATTGCTCATCCCGCATCTGGGGCGGCTGGCGCTGGTGGAAATTGCCTTCCCCAAATTCCGCGATGGGCGTGGCTATTCTTCCGCGCGCATTTTGCGTGAAGCAGGCTATCGCGGCGAATTGCGCGCGGCGGGCGATGTTCTGGTTGATCAGATCGCTTATATGCGGCGCTGCGGGTTTGACAGTTTCCTGCCCGATGCGCCTTTGGATGCCGAGGCAGTGCAGGCCAGCCTGACATTTTATGATCACGCCTATCAGCGGGCTGCAGACTCAGCTGTTCCCGTTTGGAAATTGCGGCATGGCTGAAACCCGCGCGCGCGCTGTTGATCGCATCAATACGCAGCCGCGCTACAGCGAGGCGGATGCCATTCGCCTCAACCATATGTTCCGCGGGCGCGATACAGCAGAAATGCTCGAAATCGTGCTGAAGGAACAGATGTTAGGCGATGTCGCGACAGTCTCCTCCTTTGGCACCGAAGCCATTGTTCTGCTGCACCTCATCGCCCGCTTTGATCGGTCAGTTCCGGCGTTATTTCTGGATACGGGCAAACACTTCCCCGAAACCTTGGCCTATCGGGATGATGTGGCCTTGCTGTTGGGGTTAACTGATATCCGCACCTTTTCACCCGATCCGGCGGACATTGCCGCGCAAGATGAAACGGGCCTGCGCTGGTCTTACGATCCTGATGGCTGCTGCGCGATCCGCAAGGTCAAACCACTCGAGCGGGCACTGGCTGGCTTTGACGCACAAATCTCGGGCCGCAAAGCCTTTCAGTCCACAACGCGCGCCGCACTGCCGCGTTTCGAGGTGGAGGCGGGCCGCCTCAAATTAAACCCGCTTGCTGATTGGGGCAAAGAGCGGATCGAAGCTTATTTTGCGGATTACGCGCTACCGCGCCACCCGCTGGAAGCACAGGGCTATCCTTCAATTGGTTGCGCGCCCTGCACGAGCATCGTGAAACCGGGCGAAGACCCCCGCGCTGGCCGCTGGCGCGGCTGGGATAAAACCGAATGTGGCATCCACAGCCCAACCACGCCTGCAGCAGACAATGGCGCGAATGATCCAGCGTTTTAGCAGGCCCTGCCCGGCGCGTTAAAACGCGCCGTGACAGTGCTTATATTTCTCGCCCGAGCCACAGGGGCACGGCGCATTGCGGCTGACCTTGCCTTCCCAGCCTGCCGGATCCGTCCCATATTCATCGAGCAGTGACGGCTCGGTAAATTGCAGCGGCGGGATGCGCGTGGTGATGAGGCCACGGGCGGCGGCATCGCGATCATTGCTGTCATCTTCGCCCGTCAGCGGGTCGATATGCGTCGTCACAAAATTGGGCATTTGCGGCAATTCTGGCGGCGCTTCAAATTCCATCTGCGCATAGGCCAAAATCCGCGTCACATCTTCACGAATGGCAATCAGCATCCGCTCAAACAAGGCAAAGGCCTCGCGCTTATATTCGTTGATCGGTGTCTTTTGCGCATAGGCCCGCAAGTGGATCACCGCACGCAATGCATCGAGCGTCGAGAGATGGTCCTTCCAATGCTGATCGAGTGATTGCAGCAGAACGCTCTTTTCCACCTGACGCCACATATCGGGCTCAAGTGCCGCTTGCTTGGCGACCATCATCGCATCGGCTTGTTCGCGGATGCGGTCTTCGATCATCTCCGGCTCAATTTCGGCCTCAGTCACCCATGTTTCAACAGGCACGTCCATGCCAAAAACTTCGCGGACGCGTGCCTTGAGGCCATCCACATCCCATTGTTCGGGATAGGTATTGGGCGGGCAGCCATCTCCCACGATGGCGTTGATTGTTTCATGCCGCATATCGATGGTAACATCGTCCACCGTTTCGGCATCCATGATGTCGCCACGCTGTTCGTAGATCACCTTGCGCTGATCATTCATCACGTCATCATATTCGACAACTTGTTTGCGAATGTCGTAATTGCGCGCTTCCACCTTCTTCTGCGCGGTCTCAATCGCCTTGGACAGCCAGCGCGAGCCAATGGCCTCGCCATCCGCCAAATTGCTGTTCATCATTTTGGAGAACAAGGTGTCCGGGCCAAAAATCCGCAGCAGATCATCATCAAGGCAGAGGTAGAATTTGGTGCGCCCCGGATCGCCCTGACGGCCAGAGCGGCCGCGCAGCTGATTGTCGATACGGCGGCTTTCGTGCCGCTCGGTGCCAATGACAAAAAGGCCACCCGCTTCAAATACGCGCTGCTTTTCCGCTTCAATTTCTTCCTTGATGCGGGCGATTTCCTTATCTTTGGCTGGCCCATCTTCCATGCCGGCCAATTCATCCGCCACGCGAAAATCCAGATTGCCGCCCAGCTGAATATCGGTGCCGCGGCCCGCCATGTTGGTGGCGATGGTGACAGCGCCCAAACGGCCCGCCTGCGCCACAATATGCGCTTCTTGCTCGTGATAGCGGGCGTTGAGAACATTATGATCCACGCCTTCCTTCTTCAGGAATTCTGACAGAAGCTCTGACTTTTCAATCGAGACAGTGCCGACCAGAACAGGCTGGCCTGCGCTTGCGCGCTCCTTGATCAACTTGGCAATGGCGCCAAATTTATCGTGCGTATTCTTGTAGAACTCATCCTCATCATCAACGCGCTGCACGGGCAAATTGGTCGGGATGGTCACGACATTCATCTTGTAAATATCGAAAAACTCTTGCGCTTCGGTCGCCGCTGTCCCGGTCATACCGCCCAGCTTGGGGTACATGCGGAAATAATTTTGGAAGGTGATCGAGGCGAGCGTCTGATTTTCCGGCTCAATCGTCACACCTTCTTTCGCCTCAACAGCTTGGTGCAAACCATCCGACCAACGACGGCCTTCCATCATGCGGCCCGTAAATTCGTCAATGATGACAACCTTGCCATCTTTCACAATGTAATCGGTATCCCGCTTGAACATCACATTGGCGCGCAGCGCTTGGTTCAGGTGATGGACAACCTGTGTATTTTCAAAATCATACAGGTTTTCGCCTTCCAGCAGCCCGGCCCCTTCCAAAAGACGTTCGGCCTTTTCGGTGCCATCTTCGGTCAGGACAACCGAGCGTTGTTTTTCGTCCTTTTCATAATCGGCATCGTCAAGCTGCTTCACAATGGCGTCGACCGCCATGTACAGCTCAGACTTATCATCGGTCGGGCCAGAGATAATCAGCGGCGTGCGCGCTTCATCGATCAGAATCGAGTCAACTTCGTCGACAATCGCGTAGTTGAAGGGACGCTGCACCATCTGCGCGCGATCATATTTCATATTGTCGCGCAGATAATCAAAGCCGAACTCATTGTTCGTGCCGTAGGTAATGTCAGAATTATAGGCAGCGCGGCGCTGTTCATCAGTCAGGTTCGGCACGATCACGCCAACGGTCAGGCCGAGGAAGCGATAGACTTGGCCCATCCACTCCGCGTCGCGCTTGGCGAGATAATCATTCACCGTAATCACGTGCACGCCCTTGCCGGGCAGCGCGTTCAGATAGGTTGCCGCGGTGGCCACCAAGGTTTTGCCTTCGCCCGTGCGCATTTCGGCAATTTCACCGCGGTGCAACGCAATACCGCCAACAAGCTGCACATCATAATGGCGCTGGCCCAAAGTGCGCGTGGCCGCCTCGCGCACTGTTGCAAAGGCTTCAGGCAAAATATCGTCGAGCGATTCTCCTGCATCCAGGCGTTCACGG
>JAGWVG010000156.1 GCA_018970965.1 Alphaproteobacteria bacterium
ATCGGATAAATTCCAGCCTGTCAGATGTTGAATTGGCAAGCCTTCCCTGCGCCTATTCTGCCGCAGAAAATATGCTGACCCGAATTGGTGTCTCCGCTGGAGAACGCCTCGTGATCACTGGCGCATCGGGGGGCGTTGGATCAGCAGCAGTGCAGCTTGCCAAACGCCGCGGCGCAGAAGTCTTCGCCATTGTGCGAGAGGAAAAGGCTGAGGCCGTCCGCATGTTGGGCGCAGACCATATTGTCTCTGGAACGAATTCCCTTAAAGCGCTGTATGGCAATGACTATTTCGATGCCGCGATAGATGTTGTCGGCGGCGATGGCTTTGCGACACTCTTAGATGTTCTCAAGCGCGGCGGCCGCTATGCGACCGCAGGTGCAATCGCGGGGCCGATGGTCCCGCTTGATCTGCGCACGCTCTATTTGAAAGACCTACGGCTTATCGGCTGCACGGTTTTGGAACCAGACATATTCCCCAACCTTGTTCGCTATATCGCGCAAAACGAAATCCAGCCCCTGATTGCGGCGACCTATCCCCTGAGCGAGATTGTCGCCGCGCAACAGGCGTTTCTTGAAAAACGCCATGTCGGCAAGATTGTCCTCACCATCGCAGACTAAAGCGGCCGTCAGTCAATCGTCTCGACAATCTCGGCAATACGGCCGACCATTTCGTCAATATGCGCCTTTTGCAAAATCAGCGGCGGCGATAGCGCAATGATATCTCCTGTTGCGCGCACCAACAGTCCGGCATCAAAGCATTTGTGGAACAGCTCCATAGCCCGCTTGGTCGGCGCGCCGGGACGCGGATCCAGCTCAATGCCAGCGACAATCCCCATATTGCGAATATCAATGATATGGCGACGCCCCTTGAGGCTATGGACGGCCTCTTCCCAATAGCTGTGAAGCGATTGGGCATGCTCAAAAATGCCTTCCGCTTTGTAGAGATCAAGCGTGGCGAGGCCGGCCGCAGCCGCAAGCGGATGGCCAGAATACGTATAGCCGTGAAACAGCTCAATCCCATCCGGCGCGCCTTCAATAACGCCATCATGAATATGACGGCTAACGGCCACAGCGCCCATCGGCACCGCGGCGTTGGTCAGCCCCTTAGCCATTGTGATGATATCCGGCGTAACACCTAAAGTGCCTGAGGCAGTTGCTCCGCCCACGCGGCCATAGCCCGTGATGACTTCATCAAAAATCAGCACAATGCCGTGCTTCTTCGTAATCTCGCGCAGCTTTTCCAAATAGCCAATGGGCGGCACCAGCACCCCGGTTGAGCCGGCCATTGGTTCCACAATCACCGCCGCAATTGTCTCTGCGCCATGCAGCGCGATGATGGACTCCAGCGTATCCGCCAAATGCCCACCCCAGCTTGGCTGGCCCTTGGAAAAGGCATTATGTTCCAGATTATGTGTGTGCGGCAGATGGTCCACACCAGTAAGCAAAGTGCCGAATTGGCGGCGGTTGTTCACAATGCCACCAACCGAAATGCCACCAAAGCCAACGCCATTATACCCGCGCTCACGGCCAATGAGACGGGTCCGTGTCCCCTCGCCGCGTGCGCGTTGATAGGCGAGTGCGATTTTGAGCGCGGTATCGACTGATTCAGACCCCGAATTGGTGAAGAAAATTCGGTCTAGCCCCTGCGGCATCAGCGCCGCGACACGTGTTGCCAGCTCAAAAGACAGCGGATGGCCCAATTGAAAGGGCGGCGCATAATCCAACTCTGCCGCGGTTTTCTGGATCGCTTCCACAATGCTGGGGCGGCAATGGCCCGCATTGACAGCCCAAAGCCCTGCTGTGCCATCTAAAATCTGGCGGCCATCATCGCTGACATAATGCATGTCCTGCGCCGCCTTAAGTTGGCGGGGTGCTGCCTTATATGCCCGGTTGGCCGTAAACGGCATCCACAATGCAGCAAGCGGATCATTTCCTAATGTCATGTCTTGGCTCCGAATATCGACTATGGCCTTATGCGGGCCACCAACATGATCGCGCCATTAAAAAGAAGTTCGCGATTGGAAAAATTCCAATAGGGGTTCACCGCGCCAGTTGCCGCTTGACGGCATAGGCGATCAGAAAGCCCAGAGTAACAAGCACGCTCGCCCAAAGCTCGCTCGCATGCGCCTCTGAAAAGCCCATCAGCGCCAAAACGGCCAGCATGCCGCCTATGGTTGCCCAAGTGGCGTAAGGATAAAGCCACATGCGGATGGCAAGCGCGGCCGGATTTTCCAACTCCAAGCGCGCGCGCAACCGCAATTGCGCAAGCGCGATGATCAAATAGATGAACAGCATGATTGCGCCGGACGATGTCACGAGGAAGTTGAAAACCCGATCAGGTGCCAGAACCGAAGCCGCAAGCGCACCATAGCTAAACAGGCTGGCTATAATGATCGCGCGGGCTGGCACGCGCGAGCGGCTCAACACAACGCACGACTGCGGCGCATCGCCATTTTGCGCGAGGCCAAACATCGCCCGCGACGTGATGTAAATGCCTGAATTGAGGCAGGACAGCACAGCCACAAGGACAATGGCATTCATAATCAGATCGGCGGATGGATAGCCCATAACGCGCAACGCATGAGCAAAGGGCGACACACCCACTTGAATGTCATTCCACGGCACGACCGAGACAATCATCAGGATCGACAACACGAAGAAAACCAAGATGCGAACCGAGACAGAAATGGTCATCCGCGCAATCGTGCGCGCGCCTTCTTCCGACTCCGCGGCCGCCAGCGTGGCAATCTCAGCCCCGCAGAGCGAAAAGATAGTTGTTGCCACCCCGGCAAAAATCGCTGCAATCCCGGCAGGGGCAAAGCCGCCATGCGTGGTCAGATTGGCAAATGTTGGTCCATTGGGCGATGTCAGGCCAAAAGCATAGGCACCTGCCACAAGGATGAACGCGATAATGGCAATCACCTTTGTCGAGGCAAACCAAAATTCAAATTCGCCATAAGATTTGGCTGACATCAGGTTAACGCCCGTTAACAGCGCCATCAGGGTGACGCCAATCTGCCAAACTTCAAATTGGGGGAACCAACCATTGATGATTTTGGCGCCAGCAATTGCCTCGACGGCAATGACGACGACCCAGAAATACCAATAAAGCCAACCAACCAGAAAACCGGCCCACTCCCCCACGCCGACGCGTGCAAAATCGGGGAATGTCTGGACGCCCGGCAGCGCCATCGCCATTTCCGAAATCATCCGCATGACAAGCATCACAAGAAACCCGGCAAGGGCATAGCTCAGCACCGCAGCAGGGCCGATGGCGCTGATCGCAGTCGATGATCCGACGAACAGCCCCGCGCCAATAATCCCGCCAAAGGTAATCATGGAGACATGGCGCGATTTCAAGCTGCGGCTTAGCCCATGCCCAGCGCCGGGCTCCCCTGCTTCTGCCAAAGCCGCTTTTGCCATCGTCTCTCCCCCCTTATTTATATCGATGGCTGGTCTAGCGTTGGCAGCGCGGTCTTGTAAATGACAGGGCGGAGCGCAAAACTGGTTGTCACATTGGCAACGCCTGCAACGCGCGTCAGGCGATAGCGCAGAAAATCCTCAAACTCGGTCAGCGAACGCACCAAGATGCGCAATTGATAATCAGCCTCGCCGGTCATCAGATAACATTCCATCACTTCGGGAAACTGCGATATGGCGGCTTCGAACGCATCGAGATGCCGGTCATCTTGCTGATCCAACCGGACACGCACAAAAGCTGTCACACTCAGGCCCAAGGCGTCTGGGTTCACAAGCGCAACATAGCGCGCAATGACGCCTTCTCCTTCCAGCTGGCGCACCCGGCGCAAGCAGGGGCTGGGTGATAAACCCACCTGATCGGCCAATTCTTGGTTGGTGATGCGGCCATTTGCCTGCACCGCCTCCAATATCCGACGATCAATCGGATCAAGCGATAATGTTGGCATATTCTGCTAATCCTAGAACATATTTCTAATATTTCTTCCAATATTGGATCATATCTCAGAGAAATATGCAAGGACATGCCTCCCCCTTCCTGCGTATCTTGCAGCTGTTGTGTGGAGAGGTGTCATGGCGCAATTGGTTGCTGAGTCCCGTGCAGATTTGATTTCAAACCTTGAAGCGCTCGACACGCGGCTGCGCTGGCTCTCATCTTGGACAGTCCATAATGCCAATCATATCCGCGAGAAGCGTGATGGCCTAAAGGTCGGCGGGCATCAGGCGAGTTGCGCGTCGATGACAGCCATTATGGCCGCGCTCTATTTCCATGCACTGCGCCCGCAAGACAAGGTCGCAGTCAAGCCGCATGCCGGGCCGGTGTTACAGGCCATTCATTATCTTCTTGGCAACCAATCGCTTGAAAATTTGCAACGCTTTCGCGCGCTGGGCGGGGCGCAAAGCTACCCCTCGCGCACCAAGGACAAAATTCCCGTTGATTTTTCGACTGGCTCGGTTGGCCTTGGCGTCGCAATCACTGCCTTTTCGAGTTTGGTTCAAGATTATCTCATTGCCCATGGCCAAATGTCGGAAGGCGATGCCGGCCGCATGATCG
>JAGWVG010000157.1 GCA_018970965.1 Alphaproteobacteria bacterium
CAAATCAACGCGTCGCCCCGGTGCAGACGCAGATTTAGGCGGGTTTGGCGGCTTTTTTGATTTGAAGGCGGCAGGCTTTTCAGACCCTCTTTTGGTTGCCGCCAATGATGGTGTCGGCACCAAGCTGAAGCTCGCCATCGATTCGGGCAAACATGACGGCGTTGGCATTGATCTTGTCGCGATGTGTGCCAATGACCTCATCGTCCAAGGCGCAGAGCCGCTTTTCTTCCTCGATTATTATGCAACCGGCAAGTTGGACACCCAAGTTGCTGAGGCTGTTGTTGCCAGTATTGCGGAAGGCTGCCGCCAGGCGGGCTGCGCGCTGATCGGCGGTGAAACAGCAGAAATGCCGGGCATGTACAGTGCTGGCGATTACGATCTGGCTGGTTTCTGCGTTGGCGCGGTTGAACGCGCGCAGGTATTGACGGCCGATAAAGTTGCAGAAGGCGATGTCATTTTGGGCCTCGCCTCCTCAGGCGTTCATTCCAACGGATTTTCGTTGGTCCGCCGCTTGGCGACAGACAAAGACTGGAAACTCGATCGCCCCGCGCTGTTCGATCAAGAGGTGTTGTTGATTGATGCCCTGATGGCCCCAACACGAATTTATGTGCGATCGCTGCTTCCATTGGTGCGCGCCGGCTTAGTTCACGCCATGGCGCATATTACGGGCGGCGGCCTGCTTGAAAACATCCCACGCGTTCTGCCTAAAGGCCTACACGCACATGTGAATGCAGATCTTTGGGAGCAACCCCGCCTCATGGCCTTCCTGCAAGCGCAGGGGAATATTGAACCTGAAGAAATGGCCCGTACCTTTAACTGCGGCATTGGCATGGCTGTTGTTGTAGCAGCAGCTGATGAAGCCAAGGCCATAGCGGACTTGGCCACTGCGGGTGAAACCGCAATGCGCATTGGCCATATTTCTGCAGGCGAGAAAGGCTGCACTGTCCACGGCCAGCAAGGCACATGGAGTGCGAAAGCCGATTGGCGTGCCACGCATCATGGCTAAAGCTCGGGTCGCCGTGCTGATTTCTGGCCGCGGCTCCAACATGGCCGCGTTGGTTTATGCCGCCAAGCAGACGGATTGCCCGTTTGAAATTGTGCTTGTCGCAGCAAATGATCCCGATGCCGCTGGCCTTAAACTGGCTGCAGCTGAGGGCATTACGACCTTTGGCCATAGCCATAAGGGCATGAAGCGCGCTGAGTTTGATGCGCTGCTCGATGCTGAAATTCGCAAGACTGATGCCGATTATGTGGCGCTGGCCGGTTATATGCGGCTTCTCTCGCCGGAATTCGTGGAAAAATGGGCAGGCCGGATGGTCAATATCCACCCGTCACTGCTTCCAAAATATAAAGGGCTAGACACCCATGAACGCGCGCTTGCGGCTGGCGATAAAGTGGCGGGCTGCAGTGTTCATGTTGTCACAGCTGAACTCGATGATGGCCCAGTCCTTGCGCAAACTGAAGTCGCAATTATGCCAAACGACACGCCCGATAGCCTTGCCGCACGGGTGCTGATTGCCGAACACCAAACTTATGCGCGCGCCTTAGCCAATTTTATCCGTGCACAATCAAAATAAGTCAGCTCAAATCCAAATCGCGCGATAACCAGTCAACCAGCGCGCGGACCTTTTTCTGACGCCATTGCGGCAGCGGGGCGATCAGCCAAAACCCCTTCTCACTCGGCTTTGCATTATCCAAAGCCCGCACCCGTCCTGCCGCCAAATCGGCCTGCGCCAGCAACAGCGGCACATGCGCGCGCCCAAAACCATTGGCGGCCGCATCAATCGCAAGCCCTGCGTCAGCTACGCGCAGAACCGCTTCCTCAGCCTGTTCACATCCCGGCCAAGCGATCAACGTATCGCTGCCGCCTTCCGGCGCGCTCACCATCACCGACGCGCCATCTGCAAGGCGCAACCCCTCATGCCCGCCGGGGCCATCTGCAAACACAATGGCAAGGTCTAAATTGGCCTCAGTAAATTCGGGCACGGTGTCCGCCGCCACAATCGCAAAGCGCACATCAGGATCAGTCCTACCATAGGCCGCCAAACGCGGTGCGAGCCATTTGGCTGTAAAGTCGCGCGGAGCCGCAATTGTCAGCGATTTGGAAGATTGCCCCGCCTGCATTGCCCGGACAGATTCTTCGAATTGGATAAAGCCCGCGCGCAGCGCATCAAGGCCATTTTCGGCCTCTGGCGTCAATTCCAGCCCTTTGGGTGTGCGGCGGAACAGAACGACGCCCAGAACATCCTCCAGCGCACGAATTTGCTGGCCGACAGCCGCAGGGGTCACTGCCAGCTCGTCTGCGGCGCGTGTAAAGCTCAAATGCCGGGCCGCTGCGTCAAATACGCGCAAGCCATTTAAAGGCAGCAGAGTGCGCTTCATCCCTGCACCACCGGCGCGCGCAATTCAAAACGGGGAATGGCGACATCAAACATGGCGCCATCTTCTCCAAGCATTCGATAACTTCCCACCATTGCTCCAGAAGAGGTCGAAAGCGGGCATCCCGACACATAGTCATAGCTTTGCCCGGGCTCGATTATCGGTTGTTCGCCAATTACCCCTTCGCCCTGCACAATTTGCAGACCGCCGCGCGCATCAACAATTTCCCAACGCCGTGTCAGCAATTGCACCGTCATCAGCCCGCCATTTTGAATGCGGATATGATAGGCCCAAAACCAGCGCCCACCGCTTGGCTGCGATTGCTCTGGCAGGTAATTTGCTGAAACGCGGACCGTTATGCCCCGCGTTTGCGCGACATAGGGAAATAGGGCGTCAATCACAGACCAACCATACGAAGTGCCTGATCAAGATCTTCAATAAGATCCTGCGGATCTTCAAGGCCGACATTGAGCCGGATCATCCCTTCCTCGACCCCCATTTCAGCGCGCACCTCGGGCCCAACGCTGTGATGCGTTGTGGATGCAGGGTGAGTCATCAAAGACCGTGAGTCACCAATATTATTCGAAATATCAATTAGTTGAAGGCCATTCAGCAGACCCATTGCCTGCGATCGACCGCCATCCAGCACAAACGAAAAGATAGAACCGCAGGCCGACATTTGCCGCATGGCCAAGGCATGTTGCGGATGGCTTTCCAAACCGGGGTGAAGAATCTTCGGAACCCGCCCTTCCAAAAACCGGCCAACAATCATCGCATTTTCAGACTGGCGGCGAATGCGCAGATCAAGCGTTTCCAACCCCTTCAGCACAACCCACGCGTTGAACGGCGAGATATTGGGGCCAGTATTGCGCTGAAACGGCAGAAGCTTTTCTTCCATAAACTGTGCGCTTGCGGCGACAGCCCCTGCCAAAACACGCCCCTGCCCGTCCATCATCTTGGTTGCAGAATAGGCCACCACATCGGCACCAAAATCCATCGGCCGTTGAATGGCCGACGTCGCAAATGCATTATCAACAACGGTGGTAATGCCCCGCGACTTGGCGAGCCCACACACAAAGGCCAGATCGACAATATCCATTGTCGGATTTGCAGGCGTTTCAAAAAAGAAAACCTTGGTGTTCGGCTGAATTGCTGCTTCCCACTGGGCATTATCCCGACTGTCAATTGTCGTCGTTTCAATCCCAAATTTTGGAAATAGCGTATCTGTCAGCCAGCGGCATGAGCCAAAAGCTGCCCGCGCGGCAACCACATGGTCGCCCTGTTGCAATTGACAGAGGAGCGCCGTTGTCATTGCAGCCATACCTGTCGCCTGGCATCGCGCCGCCTCCGCACCTTCCAGCAAGGCAATGCGCTCTTCCAGCATCTCGACGGTCGGGTTCTGAAGCCGCGAATAGGTCATGCCCGGCTCATCACCCGCAAAGCGCGCAGCGACAGACTCCGCGCTGTCATAGCTATAGCCTGACGTCAGGAAGAGCGCCTCAGACGTTTCCCCCTGTTCTGACCGCCATGTGCCGCCGCGCACAGCTTGCGTCGCGGGGCGCCAATTGCGCGTGATGGAGCGGTTTTGACCAGTGGTGCGTTTCATAACTTCGTTCTGCCGCTTTCAGGCGTGAGGATCAAGGAAAAGGGCCGCTTTGCTGCTTTATAGTGCAGCGCGAACGGCCTCACCCATTGCGCGGGTTGATAAGCTGCCGCCCAAATCAGGGGATCGCGCACCCGAAGCCAGCGCCTTTGCAACAGCCGCCTCAATGCGATCGGCAGGTGCCGGCTGGTTCAAGGAATAGCGCAGCATCATTGCCGCCGACAAAATTGTTGCCAATGGATTTGCCTTGCCTTGCCCCGCAATATCCGGTGCAGACCCGTGGATCGGCTCGTACAGGCCTTTTTGCTTTGCATCGAGCGAGGCAGATGGCAGCATCCCGATGGAACCAGCACACATACTTGCTTGATCTGACAAGATATCTCCAAACAAATTGCCGGTGACGATGACGTCAAACTGTCCCGGGTTGCGGACCAGCTGCATCGCCGCATTATCGACGTACATGTGCGTCAACTCGACATCCGGATAATCAGTGGACGT
>JAGWVG010000158.1 GCA_018970965.1 Alphaproteobacteria bacterium
AGAGGCCGCCCGTTCCGCTTCAAGCGCGGCTTGACGCGCATCTTCTTCCGCCTGCAGACGGGCCGCTTCTGCCGCTTCTTCTTCAGCGCGGCGGTTTTCTTCAGCGCGACGACGTTCTTCATCGCTATTGGCCTTGCGCGCCTGTTCTTCGCGGCGGCGGGCTTCTTCCAGCGCGGCGAGACGGGCCTCTTCGGCTTCGCGCAGCAGCTTGGCCTGCAATTCTTGACGCGACAATTGCGGCTCAGGCGCTGGGGCGGGCTTCGGCGCAGGCGGCGCCTTAGCAGCGGGTGCAGGAGCGACAGGCGCCGCTTCCGGCTGCGGCGCAGCGGGGGCAGGTGCCGCAACCTCTGCAGGCTGCTGCGTTTCACCCTCGCCTGGTTTCCCCAGAACGCGGCGACGCTTTACTTCCACCACAACGGTGTTTGACCGCCCATGGCTGAAGCTTTGCTTGACCTGGCCGGTTTCCACCGTCCGCTTGATTCCAAGCGGTGCGCGCATGCCCAGCTTCGGTTTGTCGTTTGAGTCGCTCATTCGCTTAATCCAGGTCCTTCAGTGTCATTATGCGCCGCGCCCCCGTGGACCCAGGGCGCAATTTGCGCAAGGCCATCGAGTGTTTGGCGTCCTATAAAATGGTGCCAGCGGTCTACGGTTTGCCCGACGCGACCGGCCGCCAGCCGATCCGTCACAGCAATGTGGACAACGTTTTCGCGGCCCAAGGCTTGGCTCAATATAGCGCGTCCGGCGCAAATTACCAACCCTGCAAGGCCGCTGCCTTCTAAATCGCGGCCAACACGCCACGCTTGGTCCAGCTTGCGATTGCCATCGGCACCGGCATCATCGGCGTGCATCAACAGCCAGACTTTGCCAGCGCGTGCGGCCTCTTCAATTCGATCAGAGCCCGTCAGCAGTGTGCCCGCGCGCGCTTCCAGCCCAAGACGGTCCAGCGCAGTGCGCTCTAACGCCTGCTGCACTCGTGCGGGCAAGTCTTCGGGAATATCGAGTTTTCCGGTTTTAAACGCGCGCGTCAGGCCAGCTTTAAGCTGACCCTTTGCGTGTGCGGATTCCAGCGCGGGGCGATCCACGCCAACCCACGCGCCGCGCCCGGGCGCACGCCCGCGCACGTCCGGCGCCACTTGGCCATCCGGACCCAAAGCAAGACGAATGAGGCCCGATTTCGGACCCCGTTCGCCTGTAATTATGCAGCGACGTTCTGGATCATGCTGAGGTTCCCGCATCGGCGGTCTCCTCGTCGGCGAACCAGTGGGCACGGGCCGCCATGATGATTTCATTGCCTTGCTCTTCGCTCAGAGCATAATCTGCAAGCACCCCGCCCTTGGGGCCTTCGCCACCCGAACGGGCACGGCGATCATCGCGGCGCTTGCGTTCGACCAGCTCGTCGGTTGCAAGATCTGCCAGATCATCAAGCGTCTTGATGCCCGCTTTGCCCAGCGTCACCAGCATGGCCTCGGTCAGATGCGGCAGCTCAGCCAGCGCATCTTCCACGCCCAAGGCACGACGCTCATCCCGCGCGGCAGCTTCACGACGATCAAGCGCCTCTTGCGCACGACTTTGCAGTTCAGCGGCGATTTCCTCGTCCAGCCCTTCAATGGCAGCGAGTTCTTCGGTGCCGACATAGGCGACTTCTTCCATCGCGCCAAAGCCTTCGGCGACAAGAAGCTGCGCGAGTGTTTCATCAACATCCAGCTCCTGCTGGAACATTTCCGACTTTTCGATGAAGTCGCGCTGGCGCTTTTCGCTCGAATCTGTCTCGGTCATGATGTCGATCGCCGACGCCGTGAGGATCGAGGCAAGGCGCACATTCTGACCGCGACGGCCAATGGCGAGGCTCAGCTGATCGTCAGGAACAACGACTTCAATGCGCTCTTCTTCTTCATCAATCAGCACGCGGCTGACAGTTGCCGGCTGAAGCGCGTTGACGACAAAAGTCGCCATATCAGTCGACCATGGGATGATGTCGATCTTTTCGCCCTGCAATTCCTGCACAACCGCCTGAACACGGCTGCCCTTCATGCCGACACACGCGCCGACGGGATCAATCGAGCCGTCATGGCTGATCACACCAATCTTTGCACGGCTCCCCGGGTCACGCGCGCAGGCCTTGATTTCAATCACGCCATCATAAATTTCCGGCACTTCTTGCGCGAAGAGCTTCTTCATAAAGTCTGGATGCGCACGGCTGAGGAAAATCTGTGGCCCGCGATTTTCACGGCGCACATTCATAATCAGCGCGCGAACGCGATCGTTAATGCGCAACACTTCCCGCGGGATTTGCTGGTCACGGCGGATCACACCTTCGGCGCGGCCCAGATCAACAACCACATGGCCAAATTCCACGCGCTTCACGACGCCCGTGATAATTTCCCCAGCGCGGTCCTTAAATTCTTCATATTGACGCTCACGCTCAGCATCGCGAACCTTCTGGAAGATCACCTGCTTGGCGGCTTGCGCTGCAATACGACCAAATTCAATCGGCGGCAGCGGATCAACAATGAAGTCGCCCAGCGCGGCGCCCGGTTGAAGCTTTTGACCATCCTTCAAGCTCACTTGCTTGAAGTAGTCATCGACTTCCTCGACCACTTCGACCACGCGCCACAAG
Organism: Alphaproteobacteria bacterium; assembly: GCA_018970965.1. Lineage (GTDB taxonomy): Bacteria > Pseudomonadota > Alphaproteobacteria > Sphingomonadales > Sphingomonadaceae > Aquisediminimonas. The sequence continues at coordinate 2,618 of JAGWVG010000158.1, forward strand.
CGCATATCGCCCGAGTTCGGGTCAATCTTGGCGCGGATGTCATTTTCAGCGCCATAGCGTGCGCGGGCGGCGCGCTGGATGGCGTCTTCCATCGCCTCAAGCACAATCGCTTTGTCGATCAGCTTTTCGCGCGCAACTGCATCGGCAATTGCAAGAAGCTCAGCCTTGTTGGCAGAGATGGCGTTGGACATGGTCTTACCTTTCCACTGAAATGACGTCCGCTCCGTCCGTCGAGAGCGGGGTGGTGGCTTTAATCAACGCATCGGTCAGCACCAGCTTGGCGGTACCAATCGACGCAAAAGGAACACGCACAGTATCGCGCGTTTTGGCCGTGATCATCACAATCACATCGCCTTCAACACCGCTGATGCGGCCTTCTACCTGCTTGCGGCCCTCAATGGGCTCGGGCAGGCGCAGCCGGGCATCGAAACCATGCCAATCGACATAATCCGACAGGCGCGTCAGCGGCCGATCAATGCCGGGAGAGCTGACTTCGAGGCGATAGGCTTCCTCAATGGGGTCGGCTGCGTCCAGCACATCTGAAATGCGGCGTGAAAGTTCAGCGCAATCCTCGATCACCAGCTGGCGTGTATCGGGACGCTCGGCCATCACTTGCAAAGTCGGGTCCGACGTACCGCCAAACATCTTCACGCGCACCAGTCGAAGCCCCAAGGCTTCCACCTCGGGCTCAATCAACTGAGTCAGTGCGGCGATGTCCGCCATCGAATCTCCGGTCTAAAATTGCATATGCACAGCGCCTTAGCCGCCGGAACCTGCCGGTTCCGACCTCAACAACTTGTCACGATGTCGAGAAGACATTTGCTCTATAGAGCGTTTCCCCCAACCCGGCAAGCAGAGTCTCGCACCCCAGCCGCGACAGCCTGTTTGGGCTACAGAAGTTTTTGAATATCGCGCTCTAGGCTTTCCGGTTTATCCGTCGGAGCATAGCGACCAACAACCTTGCCCGATTTGTCGACGAGGAATTTCGTGAAATTCCATTTGATCCCCTTGGTGCCGAGCACGCCGGGCTTTTCTCCCTTTAAATGGGTGTAGAGTGGATCTGCGCCTTCGCCATTCACGTCGATTTTGGCCATCAGCGGAAACGTCACATCATAGGTGAGTGAACAGAAATTCTGAATTTCCTCAGCATCCCCGGGCTCTTGCGCGCCAAATTGATTGCACGGAAAACCAAGGATGGTCAGCCCCTTATCGGCATATTTGCGATACAGCGCCTCGAGCCCTTTATATTGCGGTGTAAAGCCGCATTTAGAGGCCGTATTTACAATGAGGATTGGCCCGCCCGAGAAATCTGAAAGTTTCTGGTCGCTGCCATCTGGCTTTTTGACAGTAAAATCATGCACGTTCATCGCCAATCCTCCCTTATTGCCGCACAAGGCTAGCACATGAAAAAAGGGCCCGGCTAGGCCAGACCCTTTTCATAAACCAAAGCATAACCAAGTGTGGATCAAGCGGCGTCGCCTGCCACTTCCTTAGTCTTCTTCGCATAGACGCGGACAGGCTCCTTCGTGCCGGCCACCACATCCTTATCAATCATCACCTGATCAACATCGTCCATCGACGGCAAGTCGAACATGGTATCAAGCAAAATGCCCTCAAGAATTGAGCGCAAACCGCGCGCGCCTGTCTTGCGTTCAATAGCCCGCTTGGCGACCGCCGTCAGCGCATCATCGGTGAAGTCGAGGTCAACCTCTTCCATCTCGAAGAGCTTCTTATACTGCTTCACCAAAGCGTTTTTGGGCTCAACCAAAATCTTAACGAGCGCTTCGACATCCAAATCTTCAAGCGTGGCGATGACAGGCAGACGCCCAACAAATTCTGGGATCAAGCCATATTTCAGCA
>JAGWVG010000159.1 GCA_018970965.1 Alphaproteobacteria bacterium
TAATCGCGGTCTTTGAGCACCTGGAGGATCGACGCATAAGTCGAGGGACGGCCAATGCCGAGCTCTTCCATCTTTTTAACGAGGCTCGCCTCAGAATAACGTGGCGGCGGCTGCGTGAAATGCTGTTCTGCCTCCACCTTGGTTTTGGCAGGCGCATCGCCCTCGCCCATGCGCGGCAAGCGCTTGGCATCTTCATCCTCGGCGTCATCCAGCCCTTCTTCATAAAGCGCGAGATAACCGGGGAAGAGCACAACTTGGCCCGTCGCACGCAGGCCCGTCTGGCCTGTCGCATCCGCCAGCTCAACTGTTGTGCGCTCGAGCCTGGCTGATGCCATTTGGCTCGCCAGCGCGCGCTTGAAGATCAACTCATAAAGCCGCGCATGATCGCCACTGGCGGCCCGCTCACGGCTAAAATCGGTTGGGCGGATGGCTTCGTGCGCCTCTTGCGCGTTCTTGGCCTTGGTTTGGTAGATACGCGGCTTATCCGGCACATAGCCGGCGTCATACCGATCCGCGATGGCCTTGCGCGCGGCACTGATCGCAGACCCGTCCATCTGAACGCCATCGGTCCGCATATAGGTGATCGCCCCTTCTTCGTAGAGCGATTGTGCAAGCCGCATCGTGTGTGTGGCAGAAAAGCCCAGCTTGCGCGCAGCCTCTTGCTGCAAAGTGGACGTTGTAAAGGGCGGCGGCGGATTGCGCGTGAGTGGCTTGGTTTCGACAGATTGCACGGTAAAGCGCCCCGCCTCGACCGCCGCCTTGGCTGCTTCTGCATCACCCGCATTGCCGAGCGTCAGCTTTTCAACCTTTTCGCCCTTGTGGCGCACCAGCCGCGCCAAAAAGGCAACGCCATCCTGCTCCAACGTGGCGGTGACCGACCAATATTCTTGCGCGCGGAACAAATCGATCTCACGCTCGCGATCCACAATCAGTCGCAACGCGACAGATTGGACGCGCCCGGCCGATTTTGCGCCCGGCAATTTGCGCCACAAAACGGGAGACAGCGTAAAGCCAACCAGATAATCAAGCGCACGCCGCGCGCGATACGCATCAATCAAATCATGGTCGAGTTCACGAGGGCGCGCCATCGCCTCGGTCACTGCTGCTTTGGTGATTGCGTTAAAGGTTACGCGCTCCACCTTTTGCGGGAGCGCTTTCTTTTTGGCCAAGACCTCTTGGACATGCCAGCTAATCGCTTCGCCTTCGCGATCAGGGTCAGTGGCTAGGATCAGCGCGTCTGCGCCCTTGGCTTCATCGGCAATGGCTTTGAGCTGCTTCGATTTATCAGCATAGGCCTCCCACGTCATGGCAAAGCCATTGTCGGGGTCCACCGATCCGTCCTTCGCCGGCAAATCACGAATATGACCAAAGCTCGCCAATACGCGGTGACCCGGGCCCAGATATTTTTCGATGGTTTTTGCCTTGGCAGGCGACTCAACAACAACCAGCTTCATGACGGTCAAACATTCCTTACGTGTGTACGCGCGAGGGTGATTACCTCCACCCTGCCTCGTCAAGCATCCATTTAGGTCATGCCGCCCTCTTGCAGTCTGTGGGGCCGCCGCCTAGCAAATCGCATGGCCTAAGGGCTTGTTTGGGGAGGATTCATGACTTTCGTTCGTCGCGCAGCAGCCGCTGCTATTGGGGTGATGACACCCAGCATGGCTTGGGCACAAACTGGCTCAACCGCCGACTCCGGCAACACTGCATGGATTCTCACGGCCTCTGCGCTGGTTTTGATGATGACGATTCCCGGTCTTGGCCTTTTTTATGGCGGGCTGGTGCGCGCGCGCAATGTGCTGTCGGTCATCATGCACAGCTTTGTTATTCTGTGCGCCGTCTCCCTCCTCTGGGTGGCAGGCGGCTATAGCCTCGTTTTTGGCCAAGGCTCTCCCTATTTGGGCGGGCTGGATCAAGCGATGTTGAGCCATATGGCCACGCTGCGACAAGGGCTAACCATTTCCGAAACCACTTTCGCTCTATTCCAGATGACCTTTGCGATCATTACGCCAGCCCTGATCATTGGCGCCTTTGTTGAGCGCGTGCGCTTTGGCTGGGTGGTTGCTTTTTCAACAATTTGGACAGCCTTGGTCTATGTTCCCATTGCCCGCTGGGTCTGGGGCGGCGGCTGGCTCGCCACTGATTATGGCACGCTCGATTTTGCAGGCGGCATTGTCGTTCACACAACGGCAGGCGTCGCGGCGTTGATCGTCGCCTATATGTTGGGGGGGCGTAAAGGCTTTAACAAATCGCTCCTCGCCCCTCATAGTCCGGCGCTGACAATGGTTGGGGCTGGCCTGCTTTGGGTCGGCTGGTTTGGCTTTAATGGCGGCTCAGCGCTGGCAGCCGGCGATGGGGCAGCCATGGCCATTTTAAATACCCATCTGGCGGCCTCGACGGCCGCCTTGGTCTGGATTTTGATTGAGCGCATCCGCATTGGCAAGGCGACCTCAATTGGCATTGTGACAGGCGCCATTGCTGGCCTCGCGACTGTTACGCCAGCCGCCGGCTATGTTGGCCCCATAGGTGCCATTGCGCTGGGCCTGATTGGCAGCAGCATCTGCTTTGCAATGGTGCAGGTGGTGAAGCACGCCTGGCAAATCGACGATTCGCTTGATGTGTTCGCGGTGCATGGCGTGGGTGGTATTTTGGGCTCGCTGCTCATGCCGCTCTTCATGGCAACGGCCTTGGGCGGCGTTGGCTTTTCAGAAGGCGTGACGCTGGCAAGCCAGTTGAAGGCGCAAGCTGTTGGCGTCGGGGTAACTGCCGTGTGGACCGCTGTGATGACGGTGATTGCCGCTTGGGGCGTTGCTCGCATCATTCCGATGCGTGTCGATGAAGAAGCCGAGCATGACGGCCTCGACCTCCACAGCCATGGCGAGCGTGGCTGGGAATTAGATTAATCCAAGCAACAAAAAAGCGCGGCAAGGATAGCCCCTGCCGCGCTTTTTTTGGCTCTCCAACTCAGGCGATCAGTCGCCTGTCAGGATGCGATCAACCAATTGCTTCACCGTCGGCACAAAGCCGTTGGAATAGAATGGGTCTTTCTTGAAATTATAGGCGTTATGGCCCGCAAACATAAGATTCTGCTCAACATCGCCATCATGTGCAATGTCTTGCAGCGTCTTTTGAATACAGAAGCTGCGCGGGTCTGCCAGATAGCCTGTTGTGTAATCATCATGGTCTTTCCACGATGAAAAGGCACAGTGCGACAAGCAGCCCATGCAATCGGCCTGATCCTTCTGGATCAGCTTGCGTTCTTCAGGCGTCACAAAAATCAGTGTGTCGTCGGGCGTACGCAGCGCCTCGGTAAAGCCCGCGCCATAATATTCGCGCGCGCGCATCAAATCATCACGCGACACCCAGAAGTTTTTGCCCTTCACGCCGACATCCAGCTGGTGGGTCAGATCGCCACCTTCTTCGCGGCCATAAGCAATTTGCCGCTGGCTGCGGGCTTCCAGATTGCGCAGAAAGGGGTTGCGCACGGCGCTTGAATAAAAGCCAGTGGGCGAGAAGCGATGGAGCAGAACGTCGCCCGGCTCCAGCGTCATCAGCCGCTCTTTCCAGGCCTGCGGAATGGGGCTTTCCTGCGTCAGCAGCGGACGCGTTCCAAATTGGAAGGCAATTTGGCCCAGTTCTGGATTATCAATCCAATCATTCCAATCGCGCAGATACCAGACACCGCCGGCCATCACGATCGGCGTGGAATCCGGGATGCCGCCTTCGCGCATCACATCGCGCAGCGCCTTAACGCGGGGATAGGGGTCTTCCGGCTTCAGCGGATCTTCGGCGTTGGACAAGCCATTATGTCCACCCGCCAGCCACGGATCTTCATAGACGACTGCCGCCAGCAAATCCGCCACCTTTGAATATGCCCGCTTCCAAAGCGCGCGGAAGGCGCGGCCCGAGCTGACAATCGGCAGATAAGAGACACCATATTGGGCCGCAATTTCGGACAGCTTATAGGGCATGCCCGCACCACAAGTGACGCCGTGGACCATGCCTTTGGTCTGTTCCAAAATGCCGTGCAGAATTTGCTGGGCGCCGCCCATTTCCCACAGCACGTTGATGTTGATTGCGCCCTTGCCGCTGGCAATCTCATAGGCGCGCTTCACCTGCTCAACAGCGCCGCGAATGCCATATTGGATCAGCTCTTCATGCCGTTCTCGACGGGTTTTGGTGAGGAAGACCTGCGGCAAGATTTTGCCTGTCGGATCATAGCTGTCGGCATTCACCGCAGAAACCGTGCCAATACCCCCAGCTGCTGCCCAAGCGCCTGAACTGGCATGGTTCGTTGCCGAAACGCCCTTGCCACCTTCCACCAACGGCCAAACTTCGCGGCCGTGATACATAATTGGCTTCAAACCTTTAAACATGACGCCCCTAAATATGTCTCATTTTTCATTCCCTATACGCCATCCTCTATCGATTGCGCGGATTTTATTGCAATCATCCACATGCGCGTCACAG
>JAGWVG010000160.1 GCA_018970965.1 Alphaproteobacteria bacterium
CGATAGATATCGCGGGCTTTGTTGGCCGGGCTGCGTGTGGGCGCGGCAACTGCGGCAACCAGTTCCCTTTGCGGATGCGCGGGTGCGGCAACCGCCCAATTTGCGGTCGCTGAAAGACTTGCAACAAGCAAAACTGAGGCGCGAAAGTGAAATGACATGGATAGTCCCCGTCTTAGACAATGCTATAGGCGGACGATGAGGGGAGACGCGATGCAATGCAAGTAACGCTTTGGACAGGGTGTGTCGCAATGTTGGTGTTGGCAGGGGTGTCCAACTTGGCCGAGCGGCGGCGTGCGCGGCGTAAAAATTTGGACGCTGTTGGCTTTATGCCTTGGCCGCTCATCCTGATCTTGTCTCTTTTAGTGTCAGCAATTTGCGCCGCATTCGCCTTGCACATCCGTTAGGGACGCGCGACTAAGCATCGTGACGTTTGAGCCAAATGTTAAATGCATTTGACTGAGCAGCTTTGCGGTCACAGCCATTCATGCGCTGATAAACGCAGAGTTGCGGCGTTATGGCCTCGTTTTCTTCGGTCTTCTGGCAGCGCACGAGATGAAAATCGCGGGGAATGCCAAATTCATAAGGCGAAGCAATTAAGACGTTGAAGGCGGGAGTTAAGGCGGCCCAATGCGCTGCATCTGGCCATCTCTGCACAAGGTAGAGGGGGATTGCGCGGTGGAGATAGCTATAGCCCCCCATGCTGCTCCAGTCAGTATTATATAACGCAATTCCGCAGGCCAGCTTGTCTTCATGCAGGGCCTTAAACAGGCGCATTTCGGCCCTGTTATGCGACCAGATGGTGCTGCTGGTGCCAATTGTGGCATTCAGCACAGAGCCGAGAAGCCACAAACCAGCCGCCCCAGCAAGTACGATGGAGGGATGCGTGAAAGGCCTTTTGCGGTTGAGCACAAGCTCAACGGTTCCAATAGCGGCAAGCACGGTCAAAATTGCCGTGCTGAGCAGAATGAAGCGATATTCCTTATGCGCGATCATCGAATGGACAGCGATGTTGACGACGGCAAGGGCTGCCAATTTTGGAAAGGCCCGTGCGCCAAACCAACTGAGAACAAACACTGCGCCAATCGTGATACCTGTCAGCGAGGCGATGGCTTGCAGATAATAGCTGGGCCCCGAAATTGAATATAGATGGGATCGGCTGAGGATGATGTTCTGATAAAAATTGGCGAAAAGCCAAGAATAGGGCGACAGGCCTTGAGAAAGATCCACGAGCGCGCTGGCCAACAGGGCCATGCATGCGCCGTTTGCCATCCAAAGCCAGCGCCATTTGCTGTGACCGCACACAAATAGACCAAACACACACAGCGCTGGCCCATATTGAAAGCGCAACGTTGCGGTAAGCGCCAGAAGAAGTCCGCCCGTAAAGAGCGTCCAGCGGGTTTCACGCGACCGATCAAGCAACAAGGCCGCGCCCGGGAAGAAGAGGGCAAGGGCAAAGGCTTCTGTCAGAGCTTGGGTGCTGAAATAGATAAATTCAAACCAAATGGCCGTCGCGAAGGCCGCAAAAAGCCCGTGTAGGGGAGATAAAATGCGACCCAGCCGATACGCACCCCAAAGGATGCCGATCGATGCAAAAGCAAGCATCGCTTTGGCGGCGAGCAGGAAGGACAATCCAGCGGGTGCAATCCATTTTGCGATGAGCATGGGCACCGCAAGGATCAATGGAAAAATGGGGCTGCGGATGCCGTAGCGCTGCTCCCAAGTTTCAACCCCATAGCCAAAGACATGGGCATGAGCGACTTCGAGATACTGAAAAATCTCGTCAGGATAATATGACGATGGGTTGGTTAGCGTTGCCAGCCGCAGCACCATGGCCAAGGCAATAATGCCCCAGAATATGTGTCGTTCTGACCAATGGCTGAAAAAGGCGTGTGCTCGAGACAAGGCATTGTGCTGAGGCTTGAGAGACACGGCGATGTCTTTGTTTACAGGCAGGCATCGAGAAGGGCTTGTTCAAAGCCAAATTGCTTTGCCTTCTCGAGTGTATAGGGCCGCAAGCCATGGGCCTTATATTCGCCGATAATCCGCCCATCTGCGGCTTCATCAAGATATTCAAAGGTGAACAGATCTTGCGTCACAATCACCTGGCCTTCCAATCCGACAACTTCGGTGATGCTGGTTGTTCGGCGTGATCCGTCGCGCAGGCGTTTCACCTGGACAATCAAATCCACTGTATCGGCAATTTGGCGCGTAATCGCCTCTTTAGGGATTTTGATGTCTGACATCATGATCATATTTTCCATGCGCGATAGACACTCGCGCGGCGAGTTTGAGTGCATGGTGGCCATCGAGCCATCATGCCCCGTGTTCATCGCGGCCAGCAGGTCGAAACATTCTGGCCCACGGACTTCGCCCAAAATAATCCGGTCGGGCCGCATCCGCAGCGCGTTGATAACGAGATCGCGGATGGTGATCGCCCCTTGGCCTTCAAGATTGGCAGGGCGCGTTTCGAGCGGGAGCCAGTGCGGCTGTTGCAGCCGCAGTTCTGCGGCATCCTCAATGGTCAAAACGCGCTCGCCCGGATCAATCATTTTAGACAGCGCATTGAGCATGGTTGTTTTGCCCGATCCTGTGCCGCCTGAAATAATGATGTTAAACCGGCACGCCCCTGCGATCTTGAGCAAAGTGGCCATGCGCGCCGACATCGAGCCCTTATCGGCCATCATATCGAGCGTGATTGGTTTGTCTGAGAATTTACGGATCGAAATTGCCGTACCGCGTAACGATAGCGGCGGGATGATTACGTTCACACGACTGCCATCTTTTAGCCGCGCATCAGCCAGCGGGGTGGTCTGATCAATCCGCCGCCCGACCATGTTGCAGATGCGCTGGGCGATCTGCAGCAAATGCTCTTCATTGCGAAATTGAATGGGCGCAATTTCCAGACGACCTTTGCGCTCAATATAGGTCTGCTCTGGGCCGTTGATCATGATATCGCTGATGTCACTATCGCGCAGCAACTCTTCAAGCGGGCCAAAGCCCAGCAGCTCATCCACCAGCATTTTTTCGAGCGCAATCTGCTCGCGTCGATTGAGCGTGATCTTCAGTTCGCCCAAAACCTCTTCTGTAATGGGCCGAAATTGCTCGCCCAATTCCTCCCGCGACAATGTGGCCGCGGCTTCGGCATCAATCCTTTCTAAGAGACGGGGGAGCACCTGTTCTTTAATTCGGTGAATTGCGTGCTGAAAGCTGTCTGTCGCCTGTGGGGCCTCTGCGAGCCCAGTTGAGCGTTCTTGCAGACGGGCAAGGGGGTCTTGCGTGGCGCTGTGCTCATCAGATGCAGCAGGCACTGCCTGGCCGAGGCCAAGCGCGGTGGGCTGCGTAGAAATCGGTTTGGCAGAGCCGAATGCGGGGCGGGGGGTGCCGGGGGCGCTAAAATGTCCATTGCGCGTTGGAATGCTGGTCATCAAGCCCGTCGTCCTTTGGTCATACCCATCAGCGCGGCTTTGCCAGCAATTCTTTGCTATTCTCCTAATGCCCAATTTCGGGTTGCGGCAGCCGCGCTTTTCGCAGAAAGGCCAAGCGCATTATGACACGCCGCGCTGCCTTATCTGCCACCCCAGTTGCCTCTAATGCGCATGCGCAAGGGTTGTTATTTGCATTGATGGGCTATGGCTTGCTGTCGGTGGGGGATGCGATTGTAAAATCCATGACACCGCTTTGGCCGGGCCCGGCTATTGCAGTCTTGCGTTATGCCATCGCGGCGCTGGGGCTTGGCGTGGTGCTGTTTGTCCGCGAAGGGCGGGCTGGCTTTTCCATTCCCCATATGCGCCTCCATTGGGCGCGTGGGGCTGCGATTTCATTTGCGACCTTGTGCTTCTTCATTGGGGTGCGGCTTATCCCTCTGGCAGATGCGACGGCCATTACCTTTGTGATGCCAATGATTGCGGGCATTTTGTCGGCCCTGTTTTTTCAAGAGAAAATGTCGGGCAAGGCAATTGGTGCCACATTTGTCGCCTTTTTGGGCGTGTTGATTATCCTGCGGCCCAATTTGCTGGCGACAGGCGCTGCAGCGGTGCTGCCGCTTGGATCTGCCTTTGGGATGGCATGCTTGATGCTGCTCAATCGACGCGTGGCGGGCAGTGCATCCTTGCTTGCGACCCAGTTCATCGTGGCGGCGCTTGCGGTGCCCTTTTTGCTGGCCGCCGCAATTGCTGGGCATTTTTCGGGCCTCGCCAATTTCCATATTGGTTGGCCGCATTGGAGCGTTGTATTGCGCTGTGCGATTGTCGCCGTGTCGGCCTCCACCGCACATGCACTGATCTTTATGGCAACCACACGGGCATCTGCAGCAACTGTTGCACCCATGACTTATGCGCAATTGCTGGTCGCGATGACCATCAGCACGTTCATCTTCAACCATCCGCCGGATCTTACATCGCTTGGCGGATCTGCGCTTATTGTGGGGGCAGGCTTGGCCCTTTGGCGCAGCGCGCAGCGCCCAAAAGC
>JAGWVG010000161.1 GCA_018970965.1 Alphaproteobacteria bacterium
AGCCATTTATTTGGCGCTTCAAAATCAAAATGTTGCGCCGCCCACATTTGGTGCTGGCCAACTTCGGTCGTGATGATCGGGTTTTTCTTATGCGTCGCTTCCCACAAGGCGCGGATCGCGGCTTGCGGCATAATCTCGGTCTTGGACGCAGGGAAAGCGAGCGATTTCTTAGCGCGCCATCCGTCAATCTGCTTCCACCAGCCCGACAGATCAGGCTTGGTGAGCTGGCGTGATTTCCACACCTTGACCATATCTTCCATCACGCGGCCAACATCGCCCAAAATGCCGAGATCAACCCGAACTGTTTTGTTCATCGAGCTGCGGTCAATGTCGACATGGATTTTCTTGGCATGTGGCGCAAAGGCATCCAGACGGCCCGTCACGCGATCGTCAAAGCGCGCGCCAAGGCAGAGGATCAAGTCAGCCTGGTTCATCGCCCAATTGGCCTCATAGGTACCATGCATCCCCAGCATGCCGAGCCATTGGTCGGAAGATGCAGGGAAGGCGCCAAGGCCCATCAATGTTGAGGTGACTGGCGCCCCCGTGACGCGTGCCAATTCTCGAAGAATTTGGCTGGCAGCAGGGCCAGAATTGATGATGCCGCCACCCGTGTAGAGGATTGGGCGCTTGGCCGCGGCCAGCATATCAATGGCTTTTTCAATCTGCTTGATGTCGCCCTTCACTTGCGGGCGGTAGCTGGGATGCTGGATTGTGCCGGGCTTTTTATAAGGCGCAGTCGCAACCTGCACATCCTTTGGAATATCAACAACAACCGGCCCAGGGCGGCCCGTGGTTGCGATATGGAATGCTTCATGGATCACATCGCCCAAACGATCAGGCGACTTCACCAGATAATTATGCTTGGTGCAGTGGCGTGTGATGCCCACAGTATCAGCTTCTTGGAAAGCGTCCGAGCCAATCAGGTGCGTTGCAACCTGACCCGTGATGACAACCATGGGGATTGAATCCATCAGCGCATCGGTAATGCCAGTGACAGCATTGGTTGCACCCGGGCCTGAGGTGACCAGCACGACACCGGGCTTACCAGTGGCGCGGGCATAGCCTTCAGCCGCATGAGTGGCGGCCTGTTCATGCCGCACCAAAATGTGACGGATGCGCTTTTGCTGGAAGATGGCATCATAAATGGGAAGCACAGCGCCGCCCGGATAGCCGAAAATAACCTCTACACCGAGATCGCACAGCGCCTCGATGAGGATATCGGCTCCAGACATTTCCTTTGGCATTTCGGCCCTTCCCAAATTGTGCGGCGGCGTGTGTTGCACCGCGGCACAGTGAACGCAAGCCGTGCGCCCTAAGGATAACAAACAACTATGTCAACGCTTGATCGCGCAATAATATTGCTAATTCATCTATAATTGCGACATCTAATTGATTTGTGATCCGCGGCCATTGGGGTGGGGGTTGGTTGCGAAACCACGTAAATTGGCGCTTGGCATAGTTGCGCGTGGCCATTTGAGCCGCTGCAAGTGCTGCATCGCGGGAAAGGTGCCCGGCGAGATGATCCGCCAGCTCGGGCACGCCAATGGCACGCATAACAGGAAGATCAGCGTCTAGCCCGCGGGCCAGAAGCGCGGCCACCTCATCCAACCCAGCGTCCATCATCTGGACGAACCGGGTGTCGCAGCGCGCATAAAGCCAGTCGCGCGGGGGGAGGAGGATAAGCGGGATAAGCTGGATCTGATCGCCAATGCCGCCTTCTTTATCCTGCTGCCAATCGGCCAATGTCCGGCCTGTGGAGCGGACAACTTCTAACGCGCGTGCCACGCGGGTGGTGTCATTGGGAGAAAGCCGGGCAGCGGCGGCAGGGTCTTCTTGTGACAAGGCTGCATAAGCCTCTCGCACTGCCAAAGCGCGGACATGAGCGCGGATTTGGGCATCTATTTCTGGCACGGGGGCAATGCCCTCCAGCAATGTGCGCATGTAAAGGCCCGTCCCGCCGACGAAAATGGGCAACCGGCCCTCTGCTGCGCATTCAGCAAGGGCTGTTTTGGCATCTTCTGCCCAGCGCGCGGCAGAACAGCTTTCTGCGCCATCTAGATAGCCAAAAAGACGATGCGGGGCTTTGGCCTCGTCCGCTTCACTGGGGCGGGCAGACAGCACGCGCAAGTCGCGGTAAACTTGGCTTGCATCCATGTTAATCAGCGTTGCTGGCAGATGTTCTGCCAACTTCAATGCCAATGCAGACTTGCCGCTGGCCGTTGGCCCTGCGATGAGCGCGACCTTTAGAGGCTTATCGGACGATTCCATGTTCACAGCGACGCTCATAGCAGCCCAGAATTTTGATGCAGGTGATATTTCTGCTGCGGCCGATCATGTTGCCTCGGCTGGCGCTCAAGTGTTGGCGACCCGCTGGGTTGAACCGAACAAGGCGCTGGATGTGGACTTTTCCGGAGATGCAGTGGCAGTCCGCGCGGCCGTGGAACAAGCCTTTGTGGCGACCGATGCCATTGTGCAGCCAACAGCTCAGCGCGCACGCACGCTGATTGTGGCGGATATGGATTCCACCATGATCACGATTGAATGCATTGATGAGCTTGCCGATTATGCAGGCATTAAACCGCAAATTGCCGAAGTCACTGAGCGTGCAATGCGCGGTGAGTTGGATTTTGAATCGGCTTTGCGCAGCCGCGTTGCGCTGTTGAAGGGCTTGCCTGAGGCCGTCATCGCGCAATGCTTGGCAGAGCGCGTCGTGATCATGCCCGGCGCGAAAGAGCTTGTTCGCACGATGCGCGCGCATGGCGGCCACGCCGTGCTGGTTTCTGGCGGATTTACCCGCTTTGCCGAGCCCGTGGCTGCGGAGATTGGCTTTAACCGGGCGATTGCCAATGTTCTCGGCATAAGAGATGGTCTGCTAACGGGTGATGTCGAGGGAGAGATTGTCGGCGCCGCGACCAAGAAGCAGGTGCTGGAACAAACGCGCACCGCCCTTGGCCTTGGCGTGGACGACAGCCTTGCCGTCGGCGATGGTGCCAATGACATCCCTATGATTGAAACAGCGGGCTTGGGCGTGGCCTATCATGCCAAGCCAAAAACCGCCGCTGCTGCGCCTGCGCGGATTGATCATGGCGATTTGACGGCCATTTTATACGCCATGGGCTATCCGCGCGCGGCGTGGGCAATGGCCGTCTAATCCACGTTTAGGGTGCAACGATCAGGCAGGCTTGGCCCTGTTTGCGCACAGCATTGCAGACCTGTTCTGCCTGAGTGCGGTTGGCGATGGGCCCGGCCAGCACTGCCGTAAGGCGCCCATGCGGGCGTGATGTAAGACGATAGGGCGACAGACCGGGCAGGCGGCTTTTGCCAGTCCGCAAAAATGTTGCGGCATTCGCCTTTTCTGCAAAGGCACCCAATTGCACATACCAGCCTTTCTTCAGCGCAAGCGGGGCACTGGTGCGATGCGCAGTTGTTTTTGCGGCCGGCGGCTCGGGCAGCGGCTGCGGGGCAGGCGCGCTTGCGGATTCAACGGGCATGGGCGCTGGACTTGGCTGTGCATCGGTTGGGCGCGGAGCGGCCTGTTCTTCAACGACAACTGGGGCGGGCGGAAAGCTCTCGGCTTTGGGCGCTTCTTGCACCGCGAGTTTTTCAGCTAAGATTTGCGCCTGCTCTTTCACATAGGGCTGCACATATTTGTTCATCTCATGCAATTGATCTGTCGCGCGGCCAAGCCCATTGGCAGAAGAGCGCAGCATCAGCGCATAGGCGCGCGTCCAATCTCGCTTGATCAGATCGCCATTAAACAACGCCGTTCCAAGAACATATTGTGCGCGGGCATCCCCTCGGGCGGCAGATTTTTCAAGCAGGGGGAAAGCCTGCGGATAAGCGCGTTTTTGAAAGAGGATAAGGCCCAAATTGTCCTCAGCGCGCAGATGGCCCTGCACAGCGGCGCGGCGATACCAATTTTCTGCTTCAGTCAAGTCTTGGGGAACGCCCCGTCCTAGGCGATAGGCTTGGGCCAAGTTGAATTGCGCGTCTGCATCGCCCGCTTGCGCGGCTGTTCTCCAGGTGTCCACCGCGGCGCTGACATCTCCATTTTCCAAGGCTGCAACGCCTGATTGCGCATCGGCCAAAACCGGCTGCGGCAATGCCAATGCGAAAAGAGCAGCACTGATTATTGTTGTTAAGTTATTGGAATTTTTCATTTCGTCCTCACGCAACACGGTTGGTCCAACCCGGAAAAATGCTCGGCAGAACCGGCTTGTCTGGACGGGCTTATCCAGCAGAATGTTTTGCAAGCGGTTAACGCAAATTTAGCACCGCATCTGGCACAAGGCGCTCAGAGACGGCGGAGGCTAAGCATTTCATGCGTGTAATCGCACTGGCATCGCAAAAAGGTGGCACAGGCAAGACCACGCTTGCCGGGCATTTGGCGGTACAAGCACATCGTGCTGGTGCTGGGCCGGTGGTGCTGATTGAAGC
>JAGWVG010000162.1 GCA_018970965.1 Alphaproteobacteria bacterium
GCTAACGGCCATGCCATGCGCTTCACCAAAGGCGCGCAAGCTGAGCAAGTCGGTCATTTGCGTAACCATCTGCTCCAATGTGCCGCTCTGCAGCAATTGCGCCATTGTCAGTTCCGGCTGCTGCTCACGCGCTTGGCGCAGTTCCAACTGCATCCGCTGTGCAACATCGCTGCTCGACAGGCTACGGTTGCCAACTCGGACGAGCTCACTGCTGCTTAGGCCGCCCAAAGCACCCATGCTGGAAGGCGTGCCAACCCCAGTTACGATGAAGGCGACCATCAACAGGCCAAGCAGGCCCAAGACTGCCCAAGAGGAAAGCGCACGACGGAAAAAAGCGAGCATGGACGAAGAGTCTCCAAAATAATTGCTCGACGCATTAGAGGCGGACGGGCAGGGCATCAAGCACCTGCTGGGCTGGCATCCCCAGTTTCGCTTTGCTAACGCCGCCGCAGCAAAGATTTTCGGAGGCAGATATGGCGTTGAAAAAGCTGGTGGCGGGCAATTGGAAGATGAATGGCCGCCTTGCGGATCTGCCCGAAATTCAAGCGATTGCGGCCGCTGCCATAAGTCATGGCGATGTTGATGTGGCCCTTGGCCTGCCAGCAACGCTTATAGCCCCGGCATGTGCTGCGGCCCCGGGATTTGCGATTGGCGGACAAGATTGTCACTGGGCAGCCTCGGGCGCACATACGGGCTGTCTCTCAGTCGATATGCTGAAGGAGGCGGGTGCTTCCTTTGTAATTGTTGGCCATAGCGAACGCCGGACCGACAATCACGAAACCAGCTTGGACGTGCGTCAAAAGGCGGAAGCTGCAATGGCGGGTGGGCTGCTGGCAATCATCTGCGTGGGCGAAACCGAAGCGCAGCGGGACGCCGGGGACGCTGTTTCAGTGGTGACAGAGCAGGTGCGCGCATCTTTGCCCGTTACGGCTGCGGGCGGCGCCGTTGCGATTGCTTATGAGCCCGTTTGGGCCATTGGCACGGGGCGCACGCCTTCCGCCGCAGATGTGGCCGAAATGCACGCCGCAATCCGCGCAGAGTTGAAAAGTCTGCTGGGGCAAGAAGGGGAAAATATCCGCATTCTCTATGGAGGCTCTGTCAAAGCGAGCAATGCTGCAGAGTTGCTGCACATTGCGGATGTCGATGGCGCCTTGGTGGGTGGGGCCAGCCTGAAAGCAGCTGATTTTATCCCCATCATCTCAGCGGCAAAGCGCTGATCCAGGCCTGGATCGGCCCAAATGGTTGATTGGGGCAGGGGGCTGGGCTAAGGCGCTGCCAACGGCCTTGGTGCCGACACTCGTTTTTAGAATTTCGAAAAGAGATTTTTTCAAGATGTTCACCTTCCTGCTTGTCGTCCATGTCATCATTGCGGTTGCGCTGGTGGGTGTCATTTTGATGCAGCGGTCGGAAGGTGGCGGCCTCACGGGGGGCAGCCCGACAGGGCTGATGTCCGCGCGAGGCGCTGGCAATTTCATGACCCGCGCCACGACCATTCTCGCCTCGCTGTTCATCCTGCTGTCGATTGTCATGGCGGCTATCGCAACAGTGAGCCGCAAGCCCGATACAATTGACGCCAGCTTGGCGCGTCCAGCCGTTCCTGCAACGGGGGCGCCTGTCGCGCCGGCCCAGAATGCGCCGGTTCCGCTCGCCGTTCCGGGCAAGCCGGCACCTGCGCCGTCCAAATAAGCGAAACTAATCCCCAAATTATTTTCAATGCGAGCCTTAGAGGGGCTTGCCGAATCTGGCCCGCTCCGCTTACGGCTCTTCTCCCATGGCGCGGTTCATTTTCATCACCGGCGGCGTGGTCTCTTCGCTTGGCAAAGGACTGATGGCAGCATCATTGGCTGCCCTTTTGCAGGCGCGTGGCTACAAGGTTCGCATCCGTAAGTTCGACCCGTATCTCAATGTAGATCCGGGCACGATGTCTCCATATCAACATGGTGAGGTTTATGTGACCGATGACGGGGCGGAAACCGACCTCGATCTCGGCCATTATGAACGGTTTACCGGTGTTTCCGCGCGGCAATCTGACAATGTGACCTCTGGTCGCATCTATCAGAACATCATCCAGAAAGAGCGTCGCGGCGATTATCTGGGCGCGACGGTGCAAGTCATCCCGCATGTGACGGATGCCATTAAGGAATTTGCCAAGGCAGATACCGATGGCCTTGATTTCGTGCTGTGTGAAATTGGCGGCACGGTGGGCGACATTGAATCGCTTCCCTTCATTGAGGCGATCCGCCAGCTTCGCAACGAGCTTGGGCGGGAAAACACGGTTTTCGCGCATGTCACGCTTGTGCCTTATGTCGCGGCAGCCGGAGAATTGAAGACCAAGCCGACCCAGCACTCGGTGCGGGAGTTGACCAGTCTTGGCATTCAGCCCGATGTGCTGATCTGCCGGTGCGAACATCCGCTTCCCGAAAATGAGCGCGCCAAGATTGCGCTGTTCTGCAACGTTCGCAAAGAAGCTGTCATCCCCGCGCTTGACGCCAAGTCGATTTATGGTGTGCCGCTGCAATATCACGCGGAAGGGCTGGATGCAGAGGTGCTGCGTGCCTTTGGCATTGAGCCGGGCGCTGATCCGGATCTGCAACGCTGGATCGACATTATGGATCGCCTGACCAACCCGGAAGGCGAAGTGACAATTGGCGTGGTTGGCAAATATGTTGGCCTACAGGATGCCTATAAATCGCTGAATGAAGCGCTGATCCATGGCGGTATCGCCAATCGTGTCAAAGTGAACATCCAGTGGATTGATGCTGAGCTGTTTGAAGCGCCCGATAGTGATATCGCCGCCCGGCTGGAGCCGATGCACGCCATTCTTGTGCCCGGCGCCTTTGGCGAACGCGGCGCGCAGGGCAAGATTGAGGCCATTCGCTTCGCGCGCGAACGCCACGTGCCTTATTTTGGCATTTGCTTTGGCATGCAGATGGCTTGCGTAGAAGCTGCGCGCAATTTGGCTGGGATTGCCAAAGCCTCTTCAACAGAATTTGGCCCTACTGACGAGCCGCTTGTTGGCATCATCACCGAATGGATGAGCCAAGAAGGCATTCAAAAGCGCGAAGCAGGCGGCGATCTGGGGGGGACGATGCGGCTTGGCGCTTACGATGCGACGTTGGATGGAAACAGCCATGTGGCGAGCATCTATGGCACGACCAACATCTCAGAACGTCATCGTCACCGTTATGAGGTAAACACCAAATATCGCGATGCGCTGGAATCAAACGGCCTGGTGTTCAGTGGCATGTCGCCCGACGGCGAGTTGCCCGAAATTGTAGAGCGGCCGGACCATCCTTGGTTCGTTGGTGTGCAGTTCCACCCCGAGCTGAAATCCAAGCCCTTCGACCCGCATCCGCTGTTCAAGAGCTTTATTGAAGCCGCGGTGCGCCAAAGCCGCTTGGTGTAAAACCTCCGCGCTCCCCGTGCTCCGGGCTCGACCCGGAGCCCAGAAAATCCCGCGCTTTGTGCCCCTAGGCTCCGGCTCAAGGCCGGAGCACGGCTTTGGCGGTCCGCGTCATTGCGAGGAGCGGAGCGACGCGGCAATCAAGCCGGTTCGGGGGCAATACTGGATTGCTACGCTTCGCTCGCAATGACGTTTAGAGCGCCTCGATTTGGGCTCCGGCCTGCGCCGGAGCACTGCGTTTTAGAAGCTCATCTCATCATAGACTTTGGACAGGTCACCCTGCCATTCGCCGTGATACTTCTCCAGCAATTGCTGCGCGGGGGATTTGCCGCAATCAACAATTTGGCGCAGCGGGTTGAGGAAGCCGCTTTCATTATCGCCCATTGAGTTGATCTGCCCACGCGCGTTCAAGCCCGCCGTTGCAATATCCAGCACCTCTTTGGCGAGGTCATTCATTGACCGCCCATCGGGCATAAGCGTGGCCAGGCCCTCTTTCGGCACGGCATCGCGGATGCGCTGATGGTCTTCAATGGTCCAATGTTTCACCAAATCCCACGCGGCATCGAGCGCGCTTTGATCATAGAGCAGGCCAACCCACAAAGCAGGCAGCGCGCAAATGCGGTTCCACGGCCCGCCATCTGATCCGCGCATTTCCAAAAAGCTCTTCAGCCGCACTTCGGGGAAGGCGGTGGAGAGATGATCGTTCCAATCGCCAATATTCGGCTTTTCGCCGGGATAAACGTCAAGATTGCCGTCTAAAAAGTCGCGGAAGCTTTTGCCCGCTGCATCAATATAGCCGCCATTGCGGTACACAAAATACATGGGCACATCGAGCATGTAATCGGCATAGCGTTCATAGCCGAAGCCATCTTCAAACACGAAGGGCAGCATGCCAGTGCGCGCGGAATCTGTATCCGTCCAGATATGCGAGCGATAGCTTTCATAGCCATTTGGCTTGCCTTCCAAGAAAGGCGAATTGGCAAAGAGCGCCGTTCCCAAAGGTT
>JAGWVG010000163.1 GCA_018970965.1 Alphaproteobacteria bacterium
CAGACCGTCTTAGCCTTTCGGGTAAATGGGCCTATGCCTTGACGGATGATGTGCGCCTAGGGCTCACCCTGCGCCATTATCGCGCCCATGCGGATGAGCCGGGCTATTTAACGCAGAGCGATGCCGCGCGCGATCCGCGGATGACCAACAGCTATAACGCCAGCGATGGTGATGATCGGCAAATGCAGATGGCCAGCCTTTCGCTTGATGCGCAATTCGGCCCCGACGCTGGTTTGGTTGCGCGGCTCTATGCCAATCGGCTTCGTGACGATCGCTTTGTTAAATTCTCGGCCACCGCCGCGCAGCAACGGCGCGTGACACAAGAGGACCATCAAGGGGCATTATTTGCGGTCCATGCGCATCAATCCCTCGCGGGCCTATCGATCATGTGGGAAGCCGGGGGCGATGTGCAGCATCAAGATAATATCTCGCTGCGTTATCTGACGGCGGATCGGCGGACGCTCAGCCAAACGCGCGATCAAAATTTCACGCTCACAATTGGGGGTGTCTATGCACAAGCGATGCTGGCACCTGCGCCTTGGCTGCAACTGACGCCAGCGTATCGCGTCGATTGGGTGGGTGGTCAATTCCGCAATCGGCTGACCAATATCTCGGCACCGATCAATGATTATGGTCGGATTGATCAGCCCAAAATGTCGATTACGCTGACGCCGGTTCGGCCTGTGACTTTCTATGGCAGTTGGGGGCGAAGCTTTCAGATTGGTGTGGGCTCTGGCGCCTATCTTATCCCGCCACGCCAAAACAACTTGGCCCCTTCCATCAACGCTGGGTGGGAAAGCGGGGTAAAGATTGCCCTGCCGCATCAGGGGCAGCTTCGGCTTGCTCTCTGGCAGCAAAGCGCAACGGGTGAAATCAAGCGCAAGCTTAATGATCCTCTGGGGGACTTTGACAATTTGGGGGCAACCCGTCGGCGCGGGGCGGATGTGCAAGTGCGCGTGGCGCCTGTGTCTGGCGTGCAATTATGGGGCGCTCTGTCATGGCAAAAGGCGATCATCACCCAACCTGATCCAGCGACACCCAATTTGCTTGGCGCGGAGATAGACCATGTTCCGCATTGGTTGATTTCGGGGGGCGCAGATTGGGCGGTAAACCCCACCCTCCGGCTTTCGCTGACCGCGACGGGGCAAAGCAGTTACACGCTCAGCACAGCCAGTCTTCAAGGCCGTTGGGGTGACTTTTTGCGTGTAACGACGGATCTGGGCTGGCGCTTTCGGCCCAAGGCAGAATTGCTGCTTTCGGTCCGCAATATCGGCAATTCCCGTGCGGCCTATATTTGGTGGGATGGCAGCCAAAGACTCTTCAGCCCTGCTGAAGGCCGGAGTGTGACTTTGTCGCTGCGGACACAATTATGACGCGGCGTTTTTTAAGTCGCGCGCATCGCTGGCTGGGCGTGTGCCTTGGCGGCCCTTTTGCGCTGATTGGGCTGACGGGCAGTCTCCTTATTTTCTATGTGGAAATTGATAGGGCCGTGCATCCAGCGCTGCACGCGCCTGAGCCGTCGCGTGCCACATCATCGCCCAATTGGGATCAAGCTGTTTCGACGCTGCGGCGCACATATCCAGACAAGCAGGGGCCGTGGCGGCTGGAAGTGACTCCCGACCAACGCTTTATCCCCGCGCGCTATTATGATCCGCCCGAGCGCGCGGGGCAGGCATTCGCGCCTATGCTTGTTTGGCTGAGTGCCGATGGCACGCATGTGCTGCGCCACGATTATTGGGGCGATACGGCGATGACATGGCTTTACGACCTCCATTATCGTTTGATGTTGGGAGAGGCAGGCGCGATCCTCATCGGTCTTGAAGGCTTGGCGCTCATATTTGCCCTTCTGATTGGTATGGTGCTGTGGTGGCCACGTGGCAGCTGGGCCAAGGCGCTGCGCTATAAATCTCAGGCCGCCCCAAGCCGCCGCCTACGCGATCAGCATAAGCTGCTCGGCCTCGCCAGCATCGTCCCGCTTTTGCTGCTCGCCGGGACGGGCGCAATGCTTGCTTTGCCGGGGCCAACGGCTGGGCTGTTCAGCACATTGGGTCTTGTGACGACTGTGCCAGCACGACCAGTGTCGGCGGGTTGGTCGGGACGACAAATTTCGGTTCAACATGCTGTTGCCATTGGCCAACAGCATTGGCCCGAGGCACGGCTGGCATGGATTGAAGTGCCTGGCCCCGGCAATGCGGCCTTTGCTCTGCGGGTTCAATTGCCGGGCGATCCCAGCCGCCGCTTTCCGCACAGCTATATCTGGATTGATCAATATCGCGGAACAATTTTGGGCACGCAGGATCTTCGCAATTCAGGCGGCGGAGCACGCATTCTCGCTTGGCTTCATCCGTTGCATGATGGCTCTGCCGGCGGGATGTGGCTGCGCTGTTTTTTCGTCTTAGCAGGTGTCATGCCCCTTGCTCTTTGGTGGACTGGCCGAGGGCGGGCACAGCTTCGCACGCGAGCGCGAAATGGATCGCATAGATAGGGGTGTTTGAGGAGTTTCTAAGTTTCACATTTACAAACAGCGTTGCAAAAAAATTATGCTGATTTAATTTCAAAAATAATTTTATTGCAAAATATTGATGAAATGGGGGGCAAAAATGCGGAGATATTTAAAACTATTTATTTCCCTAGTCTCCTTCACGGGTGTGGCCGGTTGTGGCGGCGGGGCGGGCGGTTCCGGCGGAATGGCTTCTGTTATCAGTCCGTCTCCCACGGTCGAGGTGAAGGCGGATGTTGCCCAAGCCATTGTGAACCAGCCAATCCTCATCAGCTGGTCGTCAACGGCGGCCAGTGCGTGTACGCTTTCAGGAGATCTGACAGGGGCAGTTGGTGCGTCTGGCCAGCAAGAGGCGCGCAAGGCCTCAGCTGGAACGTTGAGTGTGAGCGTGAGCTGCACTGGTCCCGGCGGTACATCGACCGCAAAGGTGGATGTGCCTGTTGCTGTCGCCACAACATATTCGATCAGCACGAAAGAGGCCGTCGCTTATCCCAGTGGATATTCTGTCGTCACAGCTGATTCCCGTGACATCCAGACAGACCCTTGCAAACTGAACCTTCCGGTTGTGGCCTATCCACAAAGCTGGCTGGGCACCCGCCCCTTGCCCGCGGTGGTCGGTGCGCCGCTCCCAGCAAGCATCGGCCGCGCCATCATGGTGAAAGACATCATGTTGGATGAAAATCCAGCCTTTGTCTTAAAAGGCCAGTCCCCCGACGCCCCAAATGGATGTGATCAGGGCGCCGGCGCTTTGAAGGGCGAAATGGATAAAACTGTTCAACGGCTAAAGCAGCTGGGAATGCAATATATTTCCATTCCGCAATGGCATTGGGCCACAATCAATGCCGATGGTTCCTATGGCTTCACGCCTGCGGACAGCACATTTGGCTCATTGTCGGATGCCAATTTAGCCTATTATGTCAAAGCGGCGCATGCCGCGGGCATCAAGGTCATCATGACCAATCAAATCCAAGGCTTTATTGATGGCCAAGGCAATATGATGGCCACGCCCCCCAGCAACATGGCAACCTTCCAAAAATGGCTGACCCTTTATAAAAAATACATGCTGGCCCAATCACCACAATTTCAGGCGCTTGGTATCGATGTGTGGGAATTGGGATGCGGCTTTTGTTTGTGGCACGATGTCGGCGATGGTAGTCAAACAGCCTATAATCTGTTTGCGCAAGCCTATGGGGATATCGCAAAAAATATCAAAACCACATTCAAGGGCCAGATGATGATCTCTGGCACGCCGTGGCTGAAAGACCATCCAGAAGTTCTTAGTCAAATCGATATTATTCAGTCGGGCTTCTATCCCAAGGCACCCATCACTCAGGCCCAATCCGACGCGATAACTGTCGCTTCCTATAAAAACCTTGTCGATCATGGGATCCAATATTGGGCACAAACTGGCAAGACGGTCATAGTTGTTTCCTACCTCCAATCGCGCGCCGATGCGCTGACCAATCCGGGCTATCTCGAGGAATCCGTTTGCACAGGGGATATTCCCCCCAATGGCGATTTGGCCGCAATTGATAACAATGCGTGCATCCAGCGGAAGACCAAGCCGGATTTTGGCCTTCAAGCCATTGTTCATGAGGCGCAGTTAGAAATGATCAAAGAGACAGGTGTGACAAACCTGATCGTGCTAATTTATGATTATTGGGAAACAGATACGCTGATGCCGCAAACGGCCTTTCCGAATATTGCGACATCCATCCGCAACAAGCCTGCTGAAGCCGTTGTGCGGCAATGGTTTGCAGCGCCCAAATGACGGGCATTGGTGGGCAAACATCAGCTCTGCAAATCGCGAAGAGCGCCGATATTGGCGACAATAGAAGTATTGGAAAAATGGTGCCGCTTAGGTGACTCGAACACCTGACCCTCGCATTACGAATG
>JAGWVG010000164.1 GCA_018970965.1 Alphaproteobacteria bacterium
TTCTTAATGCCCTCACCAACCGACTTCATAACCTTGAGGTTAATGCCCAAAAGATCATCGCGGCTCATGCCCGGCTTGCGCGCAACACCCGCCGTCACAATGATAACGTCGGCATCCTTGATGTCGGCATAATCATTGGTGCCAATAATCTTGGCGTCAAAGCCTTCGACAGGCCCACATTGCGACAAATCCAGCGCCTTACCCTGGGGAACACCTTCGACAACGTCGAACAGAACGATATCGCCCAGTTCCTTAATTGCTGCGAGATGGGCGAGCGTGCCGCCAATATTGCCAGCACCGATCAGTGCGATCTTCTTACGAGCCATTGCCGAGTCCTTCCTTAGGGCAAGATTACGGAATTAGGGCCGCGCTTAGGCCCGTTTGATCGCGCTTACAACCGCATAATGTGCGAAAGTTAAGAGTTTTTGTGCAACTCATTCGCAATAGCATTTTCCACACGCAAAGCCGCTGCTTTTTTTGCGATTTCCGCTTCGTGCGACTTTGGTCTAACATAAAGCCAACCAAATGGGAGATGGATACATGGCGGCCCCTGCCCAGCTAAGCATTGATATTGTTTCCGATGTTGTCTGCCCGTGGTGCGCGATCGGCTACAAACAGTTGGAACGCGCAATTGGCCTTATGGGCGACCGAGTTGAAGCCGGCGTGCGCTGGCACCCCTTCCAACTGGCCCCTTATTTGGATGAGTCGGGTCAGAATATTGGGGATTATGGACGAGAACGTTACGGCGCAACGCCCGAGCAATCTGCTGCCAATCGCACCCGCATTCAATCTGCTGGAGCATCGTTGGGATTGGAATTTAATTATTCCCCGGAAAGCCGCATTTACAACACACGCAAAGCCCATCGCCTGCTGACATGGGCCGGCGAAACAGGTGGCCAGACGGCGCTCAAACTGGCGCTGTTCCGGGCGTATTTTACCGAACAGCGCAATATCTCCGATGATGATGTGTTGTTGGATGCAGTTGAAGCTGCGGGTTTGGACCGGACTGCCGCCGCCAATGCCTTAAACGATCCGCGTTATGAAGAGCAGGTCGCCCAAGAACTTCATTATTGGGATATGCAGAATATCACCGGCGTGCCCGCCTTCATCATCAATGGTAAATATATGATCCCCGGCGCGCAGGACGCCGAAACTTTCGTCCGCGTATTTGAAAAACTGTTAGAGAAGGAAGCCGCTTAAGCGTTCCCGCCCCTCCCGCAAACGAGAGGGGTTTTCTTTGAACTACGGCGTTATTGCGCCAGTGCCTTCACCATATCGTGCCAATGATCGAGGTCTTCGTAAAAGCTCTTCACGGGCAGGCGTTCATCCTTGCCATGGGCGCGCTCATCTTCCGGACTGATGATCCAGGCACCCGATACGCCATAAACGGGCATGCCATTAGCCCGGAAATACAAGCCATCCGTCGCACCCGTCGACATTTGCGGGACGATATCGACGCCCGGATGCCGCTTATGGATGCTTGAGGTGAACACCTTCATGACATCCGCCCGCAAAGGCGATGGCGGTGATGGCGTTGACGATCCGTGCGGTTCAACCTGAACCGAGTGACCAACAGCAGATTGCAATTCTGCCTGCACTGCCTTGGCGTCAACGCCCGGGAAAATCCGGCAATTGACCAAGGCGCGCGCGGTCTGCGGCAACGCATTATCCGCATGGCCGCCTTCCAAGCGGGTCGCAACACAGCGTGTCCGTGTCATTGCGACTTCAAGCGGGTCTGCCTCAATAATATCTGCCGCTGCGCCGTCTTTCTCATTCGCCAGCCAGCGCCGCATCGCATCGCCCAATGCGCCTTTTTCTTGCTTTTGGCGGAATTGGAAATAGGCGCGTGTCGTTTCGTTCAGCATGGGCTCAAAGCGATGCGCTTCAAGCTTCTTCAGAGCCGCTGCGAGATCATAAATAGCATTATCAGGCCGCGGACGGCTGCTATGTCCACCGGGATTACGCGCGGTGAAGGTAAAGCTTTGGAACATCTTTTCAGATGTCTGAATGCCAAAACCCAATGCGGCGCCGTCTTTGGTAAAAGCACCGCCGCCCGCATCAGCGTTCAACGCATATTCGGCATCAACCAATTTGCGCCACTCCGTCGCTGCAAGCCGAGCGCCGTCGCCACCAGTTTCCTCATCACCTGAGAAGAAAACAATAATGTCGCGCTTCGGCTGAAACCCCTCAGCCTTAAGGCGCAGCAATGAATGCGTGATGGCAACAATGCCATTTTTCATATCCGTGGTCCCACGGCCATAAAAATAGCCGTTTTCTTCCACCATCTTGAAAGGATCCCGCGGCCAATCTTCACGCTTGGCGTCAACCACATCCATATGGCCCATCAGCAAAATGGGTTTTGCCTTGGGCATGCCGGATGCCTTCCAGCGGACAATCATTGCCTGCGTGCCCATATAATCTTTAACGACAATGTCGTTGAAGCCGCCCTTCTCAAACTCGCCCTTAAGATAGGTGACAAGCTTCTTCACTTCTTCCGGACGCGTCGTCACTGATGGGATGTTGATCACATTTTCCAGCAGCTCACGCCCTTTGGCTTGCCAATTCGTTTCAGGCGATGCTGCAAAAGCGGGTGCAGTAAGCGTCAGCGCGGAAGCTGCAAGCAGAAGAGAACGCATGGCAATATCCTTGTTAAATGAGGACTAAGACTAGCAACAGCATCAGGATTCGCCATGCCCTTGGGCAAGATAATCCTGACTTTGCATTTCCATCAGGCGCGACACAGTCCGTTCAAATTCAAAGCGGCCATCGCCTTTGGTGTAAAGCGCTGTCGGAGGCGCGTCTGCCGCCGCGATCAGCTTTACCTTATGTTCGTACAGCGCATCAATCAGCGTCACAAAGCGCGCCGCCTCATTGCGGTTTTCAGGGCCAAGTTTGGGAATGCCAACCAAAATAACACTGTGATAATGCCGCGCAATGCTGAGATAATCTGGCGCACCGCGGGCTTCCGCACATAGCCGCTTGAACGAAAAGACGGCCACACCCTTCAGGCTTTTGGGCACGTGAAGCATCCGCCCACCACCTACATCCAACTCTTCCGAAGGCACATGCGCTGCATCTTCTGGCGGATAATCCGTCAGCCGGAAAAAGGCCTCACGGCAGGCTTCCGTGGCCACATCGCCCAAAGGGCTATGCCACGTTGCCAAGCCAGCCAACCGCTCCATCCGATAATCGGTTGGGCCGTTAAGCGTCAGAACATCAAGCCGATCTTCAATCAACGCGATAAAGGGCAAAAAATGCTCGCGGTTGAGGCCATCTTTATACAAATCATGGGGCGCGCGGTTGGAGGTTGTGACAATCACAACACCCGCCTCAATCAACCCGGTAAACAGCCGCGACATAATCATCGCATCGGCGCTGTTATTCACCACCATTTCATCAAAGCATAGGCAACGCGTTTCTGCGGCAATCGCCGCAACAACTGGCCCTATGGGGTCCCCCTGCTCTTTCGCGCGCTCCACCCGCAGCCGCGCGTGGATTTCGAGCATAAACTCATGAAAATGCGCACGGCGCTTATTTGGAATTGCAAGGCACGCAAAAAACAAATCCATCAACATGGATTTGCCGCGCCCCACATTGCCCCACATGTACAGCCCGCGCGGCACACGCGCATCGCCGCCCAATATGCGGCTCAATAAACCCTTTTTGGCGGGCTGAGCTTCCAATTCCTGCTGCAAAACGGTCAATCGCTGCGCAGCGGACTCCTGCTCTGCATCGGGCTTCAACTCGCCAGCGGCCACAAGGGACCGATAGCGGTCGATCACGATGGTCACTGGCTCCGGCCCTTGCGGATCGTCGCTGCAAATGCCGCGACCTTATGATCCTCTTGTTCGACAATCCCGCGCAGAAAAACCAAGCGATTGGTTTCTTTCAGCACCTCGGCCACTGCATCCATCGGCCGATCAGGCAAGCCGCCGCCGATAAACTGCGTGGATAGATCCAGCGTGACGGAACCGCCCATGCCCTTAAGCCCGAGCATATGGCCACAAGCGAACAGCGAAATATCAATCAGCGACAATGTGGTGGCGCCATGAATGATATCGAGCAAATTGGTGTGCTTGAGTTCTGGGAACATCCGCAGACGAACCGCCCCATTGGGTTCAACGCGGGTGATGAGCTTGCCCATCACCTGTGCGTTGAAGCGGCGCGTGTCCTTCAAATCCCAGCGATGCCAACCCGGGTTCTCCGGGTCGGGCGCGTTCACAAATGCAGCGTCTTCCTGCGCTGCAACACCAACTTCAGACATCAGATGGCGCGCTCAGCGACCATCTTCTTTGTTTCGGCAATCGCCTTTGCCGGGTTCAAGCCCTTGGGGCAAACATTGGCGCAGTTCATGATGGTGTGGCAGCGATAGAGGCGGAAGGGATCTTCCAGCTC
>JAGWVG010000165.1 GCA_018970965.1 Alphaproteobacteria bacterium
GGTCCATGAATTCGCACGACATCATCATTCTGGGCGGCGGCCTTATTGGCCAGACTATGGCGCTGGCGCTTGATAAACATGGGCTCACGTCTGTTGTGATTGACCCGGTGGACCCCACAACCACGCTGACGACAGAATTTGATGGACGCGTGACGGCCATTTCATCCAGCAGTTGGAAGCTATTTGATGCGCTTGGCTTGGGTGCAAAGATGCGCGCAGAGGCCTGCCCCATTCAGCGTATTGAAGTGCGCGATGGCGCGGATGGTGCGCCGCTCGACTTCCAATCTGATCAAGATGATGACGCGCTGGGGCTAATGCTCGAAAACCGCGTATTGCGGCGTGAATTATGGGCATCGCTGCAAATGGCGCGCCATGTGACCCAAAAATTTGGTCAGCGCGCCGTGACGCTGGATCGCGGGCCACATCGCGTGACGGCAACATTGGATGATGGCAGCGTGGTGACGGCGCCGTTGGTGCTGGTGTGCGAAGGCCGCCATTCCAGCACCCGCGCTGAGGCAGGCATTGCGGTTGCGGCGTGGGATTATGCCTCGATGAGCATTGTGACCGCGATGGACCATAGCCGCGATCATGCTGGTACCGCGCACCAAATTTTCTACCCCGGCGGCCCGGTTGCGCTGTTGCCGATGAACCCGGGGACGCGCTCTGCTCTGGTTTGGTCGCTGCCCGAGGCAGAGGCGCGCGGCATGGTGAAGCTGGGCGAACATGCCTTTTTGTCTGAAGTGTCGCGGGTGACGGGCGGGCTTTTGGGCGATATGAAACTGGTTGCCCCGCGCGCCCTTTACCCCCTGCATTTCCGGCATACGGCGAAGATGGTTGAAACCCGGCTCGCCTTGGTGGGGGATGCGGGCCACGGCATTCACCCGATTGCAGGCCAAGGCTTTAATCTGGGCCTGCGCGATGTTGCGGCCTTGGCTGAGGTGCTGGTTGATGGCGCGCGGCTTGGGCTTGATCTGGGCGATGCGCAATTGCTGGCCCGGTATCAACGCTGGCGCAGTGCCGATGTGATGGCCGTGACCTTTGCGTGCGATAGTCTGGTCCGCTTGTTTGGCGTGCCCGGCAAAGCGGCGCGTGCGGTCCGGCGCATGGGGTTGGGCATGGTGCAACGCGCCAAGCCACTCAAAGATTTGTTTATGTCCGAAGCGCGCGGGGAAAGCGGGGCGTTGCCCGTTATGCTTAAAGGCGAGCTGGTCGAGCCGGCCTGAGGGCTGGGCTAGAGGAGCCCAGCCGCGCGATACGTTTCGGCTGTCGCCTTAAGGCCGGATGCAGTTTCAATCTGCGGTGTCCAAAGCGCCGGATCTGGCCGATGCTGTCGGTCAATGCGCCAATCCGGGTGACAAAAATAGCGGACACGATCGGGCGTGAGCTTGGCCTTCGGACCGCGCAGAAGCCGATCTGCCCAAGCGCCGAGCCGCAATAATGGGCGTGGTGTCGATAGGACGAGCGCAGAACGCCCCATTGCCGCGGCAATTGCGGCGGCCACGCTTTTATTGGTCCAGCCATCTGGCACGCCATCATCCGCTTCGAGAATATGCCCCTCTGCGGCCCCTGGTGCAGTGAGGGCAAGCAGCAGCCGGCTTAAATCTTCGGCGTGGATGATGGAAACACGCCCCTCTGGCGGCACAAGCATCAGGCCCGTGCGCGCCATGCGAAACATATCCAGCGTATCCATATCACCCGGACCATAGACCCAGGGCGGACGGACCATGACCCAATCCAATGCGCTTGCAGCAACGACGGACTCTGCCTCCGCCTTGGACCAGCCATAAACGGACAGATGTGGCGCACGCGCGGCGAGTGAGGAAACATGCACAAAGCGCGCAACGCCTGCCGCATGTGCCGCAGCAACCATCGCCTGTGTCCCAGCAATATTGCCAGCAATAAAGCCTGCTTTGTCAGGCGCATTCACAACGCCCGCCACATGGATGATGGCGTCTGCCCCCTGCGCCAGCTGCAACAGCGTGTCAGGTTGGTCAAGCGCACCCGACACCCATGTTACGCCCGGACGGGGGGCTTGGGGACGGCGCGTGAGGGCGCGGACTTGGTGGCCTGCTGCCAGCGCCTGGGTAAGCAGAGTTGCCCCGACAAAACCTGTCGCGCCCGTCATGGCGATGGTCTTATTGCTCACAGCAAAACCATATGGTCGCGGTGAATAAGGGCTGCGCGCGGGGCATAGCCCAACAAATCTGGCAAAGCGGCGCTGCGTTGGCCACAAATGCGCTGCGCTTCGGCCGCATCATATTCTGCCAGGCCACGCGCAATGATGGCGCCATCTGGCCCGCAAATATCAATAACATCGCCGCGGGCAAAGCGCCCCTCAACTTGCGTTGCGCCGGCAGGCAGCAGGCTTGCACCGCCCGTCAGCGCCTTGGCGGCCCCGGCATCGACATGGATGCGTCCTTTGGCGGTTAGGCGCCCAGCAAGCCATGCCTTGCGGGCGGGCGTGGTTGATTGGCTGCGGAAGATGGTGCCGCAATTGCCTTGCCCAAGCCGGTCCAGCGGGTGCGCGTGCAGGCCAGAGACAATCGCCAGCGCTGCACCTGCCGCATTGGCAATGCGCGCAGCTTCAATTTTGGAGGCCATGCCGCCAGACCCCATGCCCGACGAGCTTTCACTCGCCGCCATGGCGCGAATACGGGCATCAATGCGCGCGACTTCGGCAATGCGCTCTGCCTTCGGGTCGCGCGCGGGGTCAGCGGTGTAGAGCCCATCTACGTCAGACAGCAGGACAACGGCCTGAGCGCTTGCAGCCTGGGCAATGCGCGCTGCCAGCCGGTCATTATCACCAAAGCGAATTTCGGCAGTGGCCACTGAGTCATTCTCATTAATGACAGGCACAACCCCCAGGCCCAAGAGCCGTTCAAGCGTGGCGGCGGCGTTCAGATAGCGGCGGCGGTCTTCCAGATCATCCAGCGTGACCAAGATTTGAGCTGCCGTCATATCCCGCGCGGCCAGCAGATCCGCCCAGCATTGCGATAGCGCAATTTGGCCGGTGGCTGCTGCTGCTTGGGCATCTTCCAGACTGGCCCGCCCCCCTTTGGCAAGCCCCAACCGACGTGCGCCCAAGGCAATTGCGCCAGACGATACAATGATGATCTGCTGACCCGCTGCGCGTCGCGCTGCGATATCAGCGACAACTGTTTCCAGCCAAGCCCGCCGCACCTGCCCGTCACGGTCAACGAGCAGCGACGAGCCGATTTTGACAACCAGCCGGGGGCAGGAAGAGGGGCCTAAATGGGTGACCACCCCTTATCCTCCTCATCGCCGCCTGAACCGCCGCCAGATGCTTTGCGCGCGGCTGGGCCAACGGCTTCTGTCAGACGATCAAGCACTTCGGGAATGCCTTCGCCAGATGCGCCTGAGAGCATCAGAATATCTGCTTTGCTTGCGCGCTTCAGCTTGGTGGCGATTTTCTTCAGGTCGGCAGGGTCGACCGCATCGATCTTATTGAGGCCAATCACCTCGACCTTGTCGGTTAAGTCCGCGCCATATTTTTCAAGCTCCTTGCGGACGATTTTATAGGCGCCAACAGGATCTTCGCCAGAAGCATCGACGAGATGGAGGATGACGCGGCAGCGTTCAATATGGCCCAAAAAGCGGTCGCCAATGCCAGCCCCTTCGGCGGCGCCCTCGATCAGGCCGGGGATGTCTGCCAGCACAAATTCGCGCCCCTTATGGCTCACCACGCCCAGTTGCGGGCGGACGGTGGTGAAGGGATAAGCGCCCACCTTTGCTTTGGCGTTGGTCACAGCATTGATGAAGGTCGATTTGCCAGCATTGGGCAGGCCGACCAGCCCGGCATCTGCGAGCAGCTTTAGGCGCAGCCACACCCACATTTCTTCGCCCGGCCAGCCCATACCATGTTGGCGCGGTGCGCGATTGGTGGAGGTTTTGTAGCTGGCATTGCCGCGTCCGCCATCCCCGCCGCGCAAAAAGACGACTTGCTTGCCCGGCTCGGTAAAGTCGGCCAGCACATGTTCTTTATCTTCCGAGATGATCTGCGTACCAATCGGCACTTTGATGATCAAATCTTCGCCGCCCGCGCCAGTCCGGTTGCTGCCCGCCCCATTTGATCCGCGGGGCGCTTTGAAATGCTGCGTGTAGCGAAAATCAATCAGCGTATTGAGGCCTTCAACCGCTTCAAAAATAATGTCCCCGCCCTTGCCGCCATTGCCGCCATCGGGGCCACCATATTCAATAAATTTTTCGCGCCGGAAAGACACAGCGCCAGGGCCGCCAGCGCCCGAGCGAATGAAAATCTTGGCCTGATCAAGGAAATGCATCCGCCCCCTTTAGGCGAAATGGCGCAAATGGGAAGCGTTGCCGCCTTAAAGCGCGCAAATCTGCCTTAATCTTGCGCGA
>JAGWVG010000166.1 GCA_018970965.1 Alphaproteobacteria bacterium
GCTTCGGTCATTTTGGGGATAGGCATGATGCAAGAAATCGGCTGGCGGAGTCCCGACCGGGCAGAGCCCATCGTACCAGAAGCGCTGATGGCCGGCGATGATCGCCGCATGCAGGTGCGCGCGTATAAATTTTGGGCAAGTTTGCTGCATGGCCAGCCATTTCCCCGCATTGGCGATTTAGACCTGCATAACCTGCCCGATTTTGGGCCAAGCTCCGTTCTGCTCGACCTGTCCGGCCCCATCCCCGCCATTCGCTTTCTGGGCGATCAATTGCGCGCCGAAGCGGGACTGCCCGAGTCGATTAACACGCTTGCACAAATCCCGCCGCGTTCGCTTATCTCGCGCCTCACCGACCGCTGTGCTGATTTGGTATCAAGCCAAAATGCGCTGGGCTTTGAAGCCGAATTTTTGAGCCATAAGGGGCAGGAGACGCTGTATCGCGGCCTTTTGCTGCCCTTTTCTTCCAATGGCGCGCAGGTTGATTTTGCTTATGGGGTCATCAGCTGGAAAACGCGGGATACGCCGGTTTTGCGCCAGGCGCGGCGAGATGGACGCAGCGCCGCCTTGTTGCGCGTGAAACCTGATCAGCCTTTATGGCGAGAAGCGGCTTTGGCTGACTGGATCAGCCGCGCCCGCCGCCGCGGTTAATATGCGCTTTATCGAAGGTGCGTGCTGTTGGTCGTTCTCGGGGTTGAGAAGCAGCGAGGCGAAGCCCATATCCTCACCGCATGAAGCACTTAAAAGTGCACCCAAGAACATGCGAGAGATAAAATGGCGACGACCGCCGTATCCAATGTAAAAGATGTTTCCGCCCAATTAGACCATTTGCTTGTTGAAGATGCGCTCCCCGGAGAATTGGATGGCTTTGGCGCAGCCGAGCGCGCTGCGGCCACCGAATTCTTAGCCCGGCTATTGGTTGAACGTCAGCCGGACAGCCCCCGCATCTTCATTGAAACCATTCCAACGGACAGCGCCCGCCGCCGCATGCGGTTGGGCATTGTCAATGATGACATGCCCTTTCTGGTCGATTCGGTGGCGGCCGAAATTGGCGCGCATGGTTTGGCTGTGGATCGTGTGCTGCACCCCGTCATCGGGGTGCGCCGTGATGCCGAGGGTTCCTTGCGGGCCCTTGGTCCCCGCGGCGATGGCGCGAATGAGTCGCTGATTTATATGGAAGTTGAACGCGCGGATGCGCGGGTGCGCCACAAGCTTGAAATGGCCATCTTGGCACTTTTGGCGCAGGTCCGCCACGCGGTTGCCGATTGGCCGCAGTTGCGCGCGCGATTGCAGGCTGATGCCGATGCGCTTGGCGAGAGCGAAGGCGGCGCGCTGTTGCGTTGGTTTGCCGACAATAAGCTGACTTTGCTGGGCTTTGGACATTTTCCGCTAGAAGGAAGCCCGGAAGATGCGCTGGGCATTGCGCGCGAAAACGGATCTGCCTTGCTATCGCCTGCTGCCCGCAAACGCGCTTTGGCGCATTTTAAATCGGGCGGACAAGCGCCGCTGCTTCTCAAATCCAATATGATTTCTGTTGTCCATCGGCGCGTGCCGGTAGAGCTGGTTGTGGTGCCCAAAGGCGATGGCCTGTCGATTCATGCCGGTTTGTGGACCAGTGCTGCCATGAACGCGCGGCCATCCGACATTCCTGTGTTGCGTGCGCGTTTGGCGCGACTTCAAGCCAAATTGGGGTTTGACCCCATCAGCCATGCCGGCAAGGCGTTGACGCATGCGGTGACCGCGCTGCAGCGAGATGTGCTGATTGCGATGGATGACGCGGCTTTGGAAAATGTTGCGCTGGCGGCCATGTCGCTGGCCGATAGGCCCCGACCCAGCCTTGCCATCACGCGCAGTCCTCTGGCGCGCCACCTGCATGCCTTTATTTGGTTGCCGCGCGATGAACTCTCGACGGCGCGGCGCTTGGCAATCATCGATATGGTATCCAAAGCAGCCGAAGCGCCCCTGCTCAGTTGGGCGATGGATTTGGATGACAGCGGCATCGTGCTGATCCGGCTGACGCTCGACATTCGCGATGGCGGCGATCTGCCCGATGTCGCCGCGCTCAATGTGGCGCTGGAAGCGATGGTGCGCGGATGGCGGCCAGCGGTGGAAGAGGCGCTGGCTGAAATTGATAGTGCCAGCGCCACGCGCTTGGCCCTGCGCTTTGCAGATGCGTTCCCGCAGGCGTATCGAGATGGCGCGGGCGCGCAAGAAGCCGCGCACGACATTTGTCGCATTGCGCAATTGGCAGAAGCCCAGATGCGTGGCGCGCGCCTCTACCGCAATATGGGGGATGCGCCGCATCTGCTGCGCCTGAAGATCTATAGCCTTTCGGCTCTGGCTTTGTCCGACGCGGTCCCGGCTCTGGAAAATTTTGGCTTCCGCGTCATTGAAGAATTGCCGACGCTTTTGGGCGCTACAGGTGAGTTGGGCCATATCCATCGGTTCATTTTGGCGCTGCCAGAAGGGCAGGATGCCGCGCCTTTGTTGGATCGCGCGGCAATCATAGAATCTGCGCTTTCAGCGGTGCTTGAGGGCCAAGCTGAAAATGATCGGTTCAATCAGTTGATGGTCGGCGCAGATTTGGATGCCCGCGGCGTTATCTTGTTGCGCGCGCTGTTCCGCTATCTTCGGCAAACGGGGCTTGCTTATGGTTTGCAGACTGTCGCCGATGCGCTTCGTAAGGCCGCCCCAGTCGCGCAAGGGCTGATCGCTCTATTTGATGCGCTTCATGATCCTGCCGTGCAGGCAGAATCAGCAGCGCGCGCTGAGGCCGCAAACACAGCCATTGAAAATGGGCTTGCGGGCGTCGCTGCGATTGATGATGACCGCATCTTGCGTCTCTATCGGGCCGTTATTCGTGCAACCTTGCGCACCAATATGTTTGCGCCAGCGGCTGCCGAAGCGCTGGCCTTCAAATTAGATAGTGCGCACGTGCCGGGCTTGCCCGACCCTAAGCCATGGCGCGAGATTTTCGTCTATTCGCCGCGGGTTGAAGGCATCCATTTGCGCGCCGGCCCCGTCGCGCGCGGAGGGCTGCGCTGGTCGGACCGGCGTGACGATTTTCGCACCGAAATTTTGGGCCTGATGAAAGCGCAGCGTGTTAAGAATGCGGTCATTGTGCCCACCGGCGCCAAGGGCGGTTTTTATCCCAAGATGCTGCCTGACCCTGCCAATCGCGATGCCTGGTTGGCAGAAGGAACCGAGAGTTATCGTATTTTCATCCGCACTTTGTTGTCGATCACTGACAATCTGGTGAAGGGCCAGCTTGTGCATCCCAGCGGGGTTGTCATCCGCGATGGCGATGATCCCTATTTCGTTGTTGCTGCCGATAAAGGGACGGCGACCTTTTCCGACATTGCCAATGCCATTGCTCTGGAACAGGGGTTTTGGTTGGGCGATGCCTTCGCCAGTGGCGGCTCCGTCGGCTATGACCATAAGGCTATGGGAATTACAGCGCGCGGCGGCTGGGTGTCCGTGGTCCGGCATTTTGCGGAAATGGGCATTGACGTGCAGCGCGATGCGGTCCGCGTTGTTGGCTGTGGCGATATGTCGGGGGATGTGTTCGGCAATGGCATGCTGTTGTCGAAGGCGCTTAAACTGGTTGCCGCTTTTGACCACCGGCACATTTTTTTCGATCCGGATCCCGATCCTGCGGTGAGTTGGCAAGAGCGCAGTCGCCTATTCCAACTGCCCCGATCAAGCTGGGCGGATTATGATGCCAAGCTGATTTCCAGGGGCGGCGGCGTCTTTTCTCGGCAGGAGAAGACAATAAGGCTGACAGCTGAGATTAAGGCAATGCTCGGGCTTGAGGTGGACGAGATGGAGCCATCCGCGCTGATCTCTGCCATTCTAAAATCTGACTGCGACCTCATCTGGTTTGGCGGCATTGGCACCTATGTAAAGGCGCGCGCGGAGAGCAACGCTGATGTGGGTGACAGGGCCAATGATGCCCACCGCGTCAATGCTGAAGATTTACGCGCCAAGGTGATTGGCGAAGGCGCGAATTTGGGGGTTACCCAAGCCGCGCGCATTGCCTTTGCGCTCAATGGCGGGCGTGTGAATACCGACTTTATTGATAATTCTGCAGGGGTCGATTGCTCCGACAATGAAGTGAACATCAAAATCGCGCTCAATGCCGAGGTGGCTGAAGGCGCGTTGGCCATGCCGGATCGCAATGATCTGCTGGCGAGGATGACGGATGATGTTGCGCATTTGGTGCTGGAGGATAACCGCCTGCAAACTCTGGCGCTGTCGATTGCCGAGCGCGGTGGGGCGGATGCACTGCCCGCACAAATTCGCTTAATTGAAAGCTTTGAGGCAGCGGGTCGTCTTGATCGTGTGGTCGAAGGCTTAGCGAGCAATGAAGAGCTGCTGCGCCG
>JAGWVG010000167.1 GCA_018970965.1 Alphaproteobacteria bacterium
TTCTTCTGGCCCTATTGGCGGGCCTGGGCCTCGGCATTATCCTGGATACGCGTGTCCATGCGCTCACTGAGATCGCAGATATTGTTGGCACTTTGTGGCTAAACGGCCTGCGGATGACCGTTGTCCCGCTGGTCGTTGCGCTCCTCGTCACAGGCATTGCCCAGACGGCCGCGGCCGCGCGCGCGGGGCGGCTGGCGCTCCGCGCTGTTGTCACGATGATGGTGATCCTCTGGGCCTCGGCCACGATGGCAGCCTTTGTGACGCCAGCGCTGCTGGCCGCCTTCCCAATGCCCGCAGAAGCCGGCAATGCGCTCAAATCGGCGCTCTCCTCTGCCCCTGCGACTGGCGAGGTGAAGCCCTTTGCTGATTTTATCCGCGCGATTGTGCCCACCAACCCCATCAACGCAGCAGCAAATGATGCGATCCTGCCGTTGATCGTATTCACGATGGCGTTCGCTTTTGCGATCCTGCGTCTGCCAGAGGAAAAGCGTAAGCTGATTAGCGGCGTGTTCGAAGCCGTGGGCGATGCCATGTTGATTGTCATCAACTGGGTACTGGCCATTGCGCCATTGGGCGTCTTTGCCTTGGCCTATGTCGTCGGCGCCAAAGCAGGCACCGCGGCACTTGGCGCGCTGGCGCATTATGTGGCGATTGTGAGCGCGACAGGCAGTGTCGTTTGGCTCTCATCTTTTGGGCTGGCGATGCTTGGCGCACGACGCAGCCCCATCCAGTTCTTTCGTGCCTCCATCCCGGCGCAAGCCGTTGCAATTTCAACCCAATCGTCGCTTGTTTCGCTGCCCGCGATGCTGCGCGGCGTCGCCAGCTTGGGCGTGCCATCTGCCACGGCAGATTTGGTGCTGCCCGTTGCGGTCGCCATTTTCCGGGCGACGGGCCCGGCGATGAATTTGGCCGTGGCGATTTATGTCGCACATTGGATGGGGATTGAACTCAGCCCTTGGGCGCTGGCGGCAGGCGTAGCTGCAGCAGCGACAACGACGCTCGGCGCAGTCAGCCTGCCCGGCACGGTCAGCTTTGTGACATCCATTGCACCAATTTCACTGGCAATGGGTGTGCCTGTAGAGCCGCTCGCCCTGCTGATAGCGGTAGAAACCTTCCCCGATATCATGCGGACCTTGGGCAATGTCACAATGGACATGGCCGTAACCGCCACCATCTCAGAGCGCGCAGGGGATGCAGCGGCGGAGCCAAGCCCCGCCGCAGATTAAACTAAAGCCAACGCCACAGCCCCGCAACGGGCGCGCCGAGCATCGGGTGGACATAAGTAATGCCCAGCCAGACGATGATGCCAATAAGCACCAAGGTCAGCCCCGGCCACGCTGTTTTCCAAGGCGCTTTGCCCGACAGTTGCGCGCCAAAGGGCATGAAGTGCGTGCGTGCAGACCAATCGGCCCATGCCGCGCCCATCAACGCTGCCTTCTTCTTATCCTGCCCAGCTGATCCACCGAGCGCCAAGATCAACATCCCGCCTGTGAGCGCAAAGCTGGCAGGGTAAGGTGCGACGAGCGCGTGCACCATCGCCCAAAGCGCAAAGCCCCACATCATTGGGTGGCGTGTGATATGAAAGACGCCATGCACCGGCTTTTTGGCAACCACATCTGCGCCGGGTGCGGGCAAAGCGGGATTGCCAATTAACGACCCAACAAACAAAATGCTGCCTAGCAGCATCAGCGCCGAGCCAATCGCCCAGATGCGATGATCAGGCACCCACAGATAATCCCCCCGTGGCGCAGAACGAAACGCCATCACCACCCAAGCAAAAGTGGCCAGCGATACCAGCGAGTAAAGCCCGCGAAAGGCATTTTCCCCCAACCGCGCAACCAAGGGCGCGCGCAAAGGATGCGACATCAAAAAATGGCTGCCGACAAAGGCGACCAATGCCAAAATGAGTGACTGCATAAGGCTCTCCTCTTCCCTATGCAGCCAAGTCTGACCTAAGTTGGGGCGGCTGGCTAGAAAATTTTCCGGAAGCTCAGCTGCACGCGCCGCCCTATCGGGTCGAGATAGCCGGGTTGATAGCGCAGCGGCACCACACCTGTCTGATCGCGCACATTTTGGATGTCGTTGAAGAGATTATCGACACGCAAAACCAAGCGCGCGCCCTTCAGCCAAGGCATCGCCGAGACAAGCTCGCGCTTTTGATCAAAGCTCACGAACGCGCGAAGGTTCAGCACGGCAAGATCTGAAAAGTGGAGGTTAGAGGCCGGGCCTCCAACGCGCACATCAGTTGCGGTCTGATAGGTACCATTCACGCGAAAGCCGATGCCCTTGTTAAACCAGCCGCCTTCCAGCTCCATCCCATGACGTGGTGACCCACCGGTTTGGCCTGTGGCATCGCCCCCCAGCAAATTGAGCGTCGGGACATTGGCGGCCAGATCAACCTGATCGAGGAATTTAATCGTATGGTAGACCGAGAGCGACCAGCGGCCGCCACCGCCCGGACCGCCAAAGCCCCCGAAGCCGCCGCCGCCCATGCCGCGACCCGCGCCAGGCGGACGTCCGCTGCCCATCATGCTGCCGCCACCAAAGCCGCCACCCATGCCACGACCGCCACCAAAACCGGATTGGCCAAATTGCTTTTGATAGCTGAGGCCCCAACGCAATTGCTCACTCCGCGCTGCCAAGAAATTGACGGCGCGTTGATCGACCGCCGTCAATATCCCTGCGCTGTTGCGCGTCATTCGATCGGGGAAGGCCGAGGCGACAATGGCCGACAAAGCCGGGAAATTGCCAATCGGGTCGCTGCTGCGGTTGCGGAAATAATTGGCCGTCAGCGTCAGCCCCTCGGCCCATGCCGGCACATAGCTGACACCCAATTTCACATCGCGGCGACGTTCGGCGCGCAGCAGCGGGTTGCCCCCTGTCGTCAGCGTCACGATCGCCGTTTCCCCACGCACATAATCATAGACCAGCGCATTGGGCGTCACCAGCAACGCATCGCCAATTTGCGAGGCCGTAGGTGCTGCATCCGCTGCCGCATAGCTTGCGATCAGCGTCACACCCTTGAGCGGCGACCAATTGAGGCCATAGCCATAGGCCGTGACCGACTTAAAGTCAGACAGGTGCGAATAGCCGCCATTGAGGTTAACCGACAGATCCCCCAATTCGGGTAAAATCGCGCGGCGGCGGCTGGTGAGTGGAATGTCAATATTTGCACGGCCATCGGCTTGCTGACGCGAGACCTCAGCCGCGCTTGCCAAACCTGCGCGAATGCTTTCGCTCTGCACATTGCGCGCCTCGCCCCCCACCGTCAGGTTGAGCGTGATGGGGCCAGCAGGCAATTCGGCCGCAGGGCCCGTGATGGAGACAGCACCCGTGCCCACCGTCAGGCGGGACTGTGCCGAATTGCGCGCACTAGGTGCTGCAACATTCTGATCGGTTAGCGTCAGCACGCTCGTCCGTTCGCCACTCGCCGTTGCCGTCCAGTTAAAGCGGGACAAGCGCCCATCCAGCGTCAGCCCGCCTGTCCATGATCGGGTCCGCGCATCCCGCGCGAGCGCAGAATTTTGCGCGCCTGTGGTCGCAAGTCCGAGCAAGGATTGGTTGTTTGCCTGATTATACTGCAGGTTCAATGTCAGGCCGAGACCGGGCTTTAGCGTGCGGTTGAACACGCTGTTGAGCTTGAACGAGTCATTGGACGGCGCAAGGGTACGATAAGCGGTTTGATCAACACCTTGCGAGACAATGCCGCGATCTTTTTCCAGAATAGAATCATAGCGATTATATTCGGTATCGATGTTCAACCGACCATTTT
Organism: Alphaproteobacteria bacterium; assembly: GCA_018970965.1. GTDB lineage: Bacteria > Pseudomonadota > Alphaproteobacteria > Sphingomonadales > Sphingomonadaceae > Aquisediminimonas. The sequence goes on from JAGWVG010000167.1 coordinate 3,773, forward strand.
TCTGGATGCGGACAAGGCCCGCTTCAAGCTGATATTCAGTGCGCCCGCCGGCTGTTGGGCCGCCAAGTTCAACTTCACCCGTCATCGCTTTGAAGCCAGGGCGGAGGATGAAATTCACAACCCGCTGATCAGCCGTATAGCCATAACGCAGAGCGACATCTTCTGGCAGAATTTCCACCCGCATGATCGCTTCAGTCGGCAGATCGCGAATTTCACCAAAGCCCGAAATGCGTTTGCCATTGAGTAAGATAACGGGGCGACCATCACCCCGACCGCGCGCTGAGCGCGTCTGGGCAGACAGCGCTGAGAGCAAATCCGCAACGTTGGACGCGCCATAGCTTTGCACGGCTGCACTATCGAGAACGACATCGGCTGGAACAGGCGACACCACCGACCCCTCAACGCGCGGCGCTGTGACGACAATATCTTGGCCATGTTCATCGATATGGGTTTCCGGCGGCGCAGCGGCGAATGCGGGCTGTGTCACAACCAGAATAAGGGCGGTGCTGGCGAGCAGGCTGCCCGCCCCAGATGTCAGCTTTTGGGGGAGGAAAGAGATCATATGTGTCATAATGTTGGCTTCAGTGACGAAGC
>JAGWVG010000168.1 GCA_018970965.1 Alphaproteobacteria bacterium
CACTCGACCGCGCATAAAGCGCCCAAAGCAACGCAATCAACGCCAAAGGCGGCGCTAGCGTGGCGATAAAATTGCTGATGGCCGAAAGGTCTGCACCTGAAATCTGAGCCGCTGTGATGAAGGGCAGGCTGGCGGTGACGGTCCAAGCCAGTGCGGCAAAAATGGCGACAATATTGGCAAGCATCAGCCCGCGGTTGCGCTGGGGGGCGTCGTCGGTTTCGATCATCTCGGCCATGGGTTGCGAGGCGCGACTGGCGGCGGATTTTCCGCGCGCTTTGCTGCCGCTTTCCGCGCCTTGTTTGGACCGGATGCCGACAATTTTAGAACCCCCAGTCATAGCCAGACCTCAGAATTATTACACAATCTGCAACGCTCCCCCCGAGAGTCGCAGTTAAGCAGTGGATGATGGCATAATTTCTTCGCCGCGCACAGGGGGCGCAACATGTTGTTAACCCCAGATCGGCTAGAAAAAGCGATGACCTATTTAATGGCGCAATCGGCAGATATCATCACCGCTGCTTCAGGGCAGGATATTGGCCTTGCTGATGAGCTGCGCGCAGCTTTGGCCGCAGCGGCATTGAGCTATGTTGATGTGCTCAAACAGCCTCATCTTTTTACGGAAGATTGGGCGCAGGCGTTACGGCGCCTTGCCGGATTGGCCAGCAGCTTTGGCGCGGCAGATTTGCATGGCGCCGTAAAGCAGGCGCTGGACGGCCCTGTTGGCGATCAACAGGCAGTCGCACAGATTGAGGCGGCGATTGCGCAGTTGCAGTTGCCCGATTTGCAAATCGGCTGAAATCTCTTATCCCATCCTCTCAAGGCTTTCGGGAGTGGGACATTGCCTTTTGCGGCGCTGATATTGGCTCAGACAGATGGCGAGAGCGGGGCGACCACGCAGCCGCTGCTTTTGACGCTGGGCGGTCAGACTTTGCTGGAGCGCATGGTAGATCAAGCGATCCGCTTGGGTTGCCAACATGTTATTATTTGTGCCGGCCCTTTGCCATCCGCTTTGATGGGGGCTGTTGATCGACTTAAGGCCCGCGGCGTTGATTTGTCGTTGGCGCGAACCCCTCGGGAAGCCGCGGATTTGCTGCACCCCGAAGAGCAAGTTCTGCTTTTTGGCGCTGCGCGCATCTTGCCAGATGATGAAATGAGTGGCGTTGCAGCCCTCACACAACCGACATTGTTCACCTTACCTGAAATCTGGGGGCGGGATCGGTATGAGCGCATTGATGCCCAGCATAATTGGGCCGGAATTGCCGTGCTGCCCGCAGCAATGATCCGCGATACTGTCGCGATGTTGGGGGATTGGGCTTTTGGCCCCACATTGCTGCGCCGTGCGGTGCAATTGGGGGCCATTCGTCGCCCCATGACGATCCTGTCGGAAGCCGATGGCGATGCCATAGCCCCAGTGGTTCGAGAAGATTTGGCGGGTGCTGCCTTGGCGATCATCCGCACCGCAGAAGTGCAGACGGATGGCGTGTTGGAACATCGCCTCATGCTGCCGCCGTTGCGTCGCTTGGCGAGCCGTTTGGTCTTAAAGCCAATCTCCGCATCGATGATCGCGATACTTGCGTTGGCCTTGGGTTGGGGGAGCTTGGCTGCGGCAGGCAGTGGTTTAATGCCCGTTGCAATGCTGCTTATTCTATTCGGCCACGGGTTTGCATTGCTGACGCAGTTGGTTGGGCAAGCAGGCTTGGCGGAACGCGCGGCTTTGGGAAGGTTGCTTAAGCGTCGTGCAATTTGGTTGCCGCTGGCGCTCATGGTTTTTGCACTCCACACGGCCTTGGAGGCAGATGGGCAAACGCTGACAGCGGTGCTGGCATTATGGCTGGCCGTCCAAATGTTGGTTCTTGCCCATGCAACGGGCCAAGGGGGGCATTTGCCCGAATGGCGGCTGGGCGATGTTGGCCTGACACTAATCCTCGGCATTGCGTGTGTGACGCCGTGGCCCTGGGCGGGCTTTGCTCTTGGCCTGTTGCTGGCGCTGGGCGCGCAGTTGGCCATCCATAGCCAGTTAAAGCAAGCATCCACGCTTCCAACAATTTAGCCAGACGTTAACGCCGCGCCACTAAACTGCGCGGATGGATAGCCCTGCCACGCCCCCAATTTCCGCGCGGATCAGCCGCCGGGGTGCGCTGTTATCTGCTGATCCGCCTTTGTTGCGGCTGCATTTTTTGGCGGGTGGGCATATCGGCAGTGAGCTTTGCTTGCCCCAGTTGGCCGCTTTGGTGCGGCTTGTTCGGCAAAAAGGCGAGGCGGTGACACAGCCCGCGATGATTGGCGATGGCGCTGATGTGCGTATGGTCGATGCCACGATTGAGCCCGATGCTGATGGCCTGTGCCTGACCTTGCATCATTGGGATCGGCTGCTCAGTCCACCTGATATTCTCGCGCTTGAAGATGCTGAATTTGACTATGCTCGGCTGGAAGCGGATGGCGCCTGGCGGACTGATGCGCAGCTGTTGATTGTGCGCATGGCGGCAGGGATAGATAAAGATCTGGGTTTTTTGCCAAGCACCGCGCGTGGCAACCCCTTTAGTCGCATTTTTCGCCTTTTGCCGGATGCGACGGGGGATATGCCTTTTCTGGCAGCGCTTGCCAATCAAGCTGCGTTTGAAAGCCAGCCGGCAGAGTTAATTGCCAGCAATAATGCGCCGGTTTTGTTGTCTGGAAAATCCCTGCGGGATGCCACGGGTCACTTTGCTGGCTTGGTCGGCTATGTGCGGTTGGTGCGGCCCGCTTATGATGCGACACCATCATCACGCGCGCTGTCTGACATTGATCGCGTGCTTACTGACCGGCTGGAACCCGCCTTGCGCGCACCCATAGGCCGCGTGATCGCGCATGCTGATGCATTGGCGCTGCGCACCGATGGCCCCTTACGCGAAGATTATGTGCGTTATGCTGAAGATATTGCCGGGGCTGCGCGGCACATGCTGGGCCTGGTGGATGATTTGGCAAATGTAAACGCCATTGAGCAGCCCAATTTTACCATCAGCACCGAGCCTTTGGATTTGCTGGATATCGCGCGCCGTGCGGCGGGCTTGCTGGCAGTTCGCGCACTTGAGCGCAAAGTGACGATCAGTTTGCCCAATGGTCAGCTTCGCGTCGCAGGCGATTATGGGCGGGTGCTGCAAATCTTGGTCAATTTGATTGCCAACGCCATACGTTACACGCCGGAGGGCGGGCAGATCCGGCTGGAAGCGGCGGTGCGTGCCGATCTTCTGGGCATATCAGTTGTTGACGAAGGCAAGGGCATTGCCCCTGATCAGCATGAGCGCGTTTTTCAAAAATTTGTTCGTTTAGAAGGCGATGCCAAAGGTGGATCTGGCCTTGGCCTTTACATCTCTCGCACTTTGGCCCGTGCTATGGGCGGCGATATTCTGTTGGAAAGCGATGTGGGGCAGGGCGCGCGATTTACGCTGATGCTGCACGCGGATGGGGAGGGGGCTTAAGCGCCATAAAAAAGGGCGACCCTCGCAAAAGGGCCGCCCCTATTTTTTGCCTGGTGCGGCGATTACCGCTTGGACAGCGGCACATAATCGCGCTGCGTCGGGCCCGTATAGAGCTGACGCGGACGGCCAATTTTCTGCTCAGGATCCGAAATCATTTCGTTCCACTGCGCCACCCAACCGACGGTGCGGGCAAGGGCAAAGAGCACGGTGAACATCTCTGTCGGGAAGCCAACGGCCGACAGGATCACGCCTGAATAGAAGTCGACATTCGGGAAGAGCTTCTTTTCGATGAAATATGGATCATTCAACGCCATTTCTTCCAGCTGCAGGGCAACTTCAAAAACAGGGTCGTTGATTTTCAGCGCATCAAACACTTCACGCAGCGTCTGCTGCATCACAGTCGCGCGCGGATCGTAATTTTTGTACACGCGGTGGCCAAAGCCCATCAGGCGGAAGGGATCATTCTTGTCCTTCGCGCGGGCGATGAACTCGGGGATGCGTTCCGGGCGACCAATTTCGCGCAGCATGTTGAGCGCAGCTTCATTCGCGCCACCATGCGCCGGGCCCCAAAGGCAGGCGATGCCAGCTGCGATACACGCAAATGGGTTAGCGCCCGAAGAACCGGCGAGGCGGACTGTGGACGTTGACGCATTTTGTTCGTGATCGGCGTGGAGGATGAAAATCCGGTCCATCGCGCGTTCAATCGCGGGGTCGACATAATATTCTTCTGCCGGCACGCCAAAGGTCATCCGCAAGAAATTGGCCGTGTAGGACAAGTCATTGCGCGGATACATGAAGGGCTGGCCGATTGAATATTTATAGGCCATCGCCGCAATGGTTGGCATTTTGGCGATCAGGCGGTGCGAAGCGACCATGCGCTGATGCGGATCGGCAATGTC
>JAGWVG010000169.1 GCA_018970965.1 Alphaproteobacteria bacterium
TACATAATCTCGCGCGTCACCTTGTGGATTGCCTTCATGACGTCCGCAGGCAATTCCATATCTGCTGCAGCTAAAATCGGCGGCAATTGATCTTCACGTGTAACCCCCACAATGGTGGAGGCCACAAAATCATGCTGCTTTGACCATGCCGTTGCCAGCGTCACAATATCCATGCCCGCTTCTTGCGCGATGGCCATAAAGCGTTCGGTTGAAGCGAGGGCTTTATCATTCACGAAGCGCTTGGCCATATCGGCCTGACGCCCGCCCAATTCGAGATAGCGAGAGAAGCGCGCGCCATCCGGGCGCTGGCCGCCATTATATTTGCCCGAAAGAACCCCGCCTGCGAGCGGCGAATAGGGGATCAGGCTGACGCCTTCTTCGCGACAGACTTGCGCCAGCTCATCCTCAAAGCGGCGGTTGTTCATGCTGAAATTATTCTGGATCGTCTGATAGCGGGCAACGCCCAAACGTTCCGACGCCTGAATGGACTTCATCAAGCCCCAGCTGGTTTCGTTAGAGCAGCCCAAAATGCGCACTTTGCCTGCGCGGACCAGCTCATCCAGAACCTCCATAGTTTCTTCGTAAGCGGTTCCATGATCGGGCCAATGCGTTTGGTAGAGATCAATATAATCCGTCTGCAGGCGGCGCAGGCTATCTTCCACCGCACGGGTGATATTATGCCTGTCCATCGCGGTCATCCCGGCGCGCTTGGGAGATTTGAACCAAATATGGCTGGGGCCAGAAACTTTGGTCGCCAAGATAATTGCGTCGCGATCCTTGGTTTTTAGCCAGCGGCCAACAATCTCCTCGGTGCGGCCCACCCATTTGGTGTCGGGCGGAACGGGATAGCCTTCGGCCGTGTCGAAAAAGTTGATGCCGGCATCAAAGCTTTGATCGAGAATGCGGTGCGATGTGGCCTCATCAGCTTGGCTGCCGAAGGTCATCGTGCCCATGCAAATATCAGACACGTAAATGGCGCTTTTGCCCAAGCGGCGATGTTGCATCAATCTCTCCATATGTTTGATTTGGGTCTGTTATGCGTCTTTAAGGCCTCGACGCAAGGCTGGGCTTAATGGCTATGCATATCCCCACCACCGGGCGCTTCCGCTTTGGCATCAAGTGAGGTTTTTTCCCCGCTAGCAAACGTGAAGGTGAGTTGCACCGCATCGCCGGGCTTTAAGCTGGGCGGCAGGCCAAAGAGCATCACATGCTTTCCGCCGCTTTCAAAGCGCACCTCGCCATTGGCAGGCACGACCACACCCCCGGTGATGGGGGCCATCGACATCATGCCGTTCGACATGGTCATATCGTGCATTGCTGCGCGTGTGGCAGCGGGGCTGGCAACCGACACAAGTGTGCGCCCCTTATCACCCCCATATAGGGTGAAATACGCAGCCCCGGGTCGCCCGGCGACAGCGGGTAAACGGACAATCGCATCGTTAACGGGGGCTTTAGGCTGCGGCGTGCAGGCCGCAAGCATAAGAATTGCAGGCAAAAAGCCAATTTTCAACGACACAAACAGTCTCCATTTCCCAAAAATGCCACTGACTCTGCTTAGCGGGACAGCATCGGGATTTCATCTGCTTTCATCGCTTTCTTGGCCAAAACCTTGCGAGCGAAGATTCGCTTCCTATATCCCCTGACGAAGACAAAAGACTGCTGCTTTCTGAGGGGAAAGCCGGTCATCATTTTTTGGGGTGAAGTAAGACTATGGCGAAAGTAATTGGGATCGACCTTGGTACCACCAACAGCTGCGTTGCAGTGATGGAGGGCGGCACGCCCAAGGTCATTGAAAATGCTGAAGGCGCGCGTACGACGCCGTCGATTGTGGCCTTTGCGAAGGATGGCGAGCGTTTGATTGGCCAGCCCGCAAAGCGTCAGGCCGTGACCAATCCTGAAAACACGATTTATGCGGTGAAGCGCTTGATTGGCCGCCGCTTTGATGATCCCATGACCAAGAAGGACATGGAACTCGTCCCCTATCAAATCGCCAAGGGTAAGAATGGCGATGCATGGGTGGCTGCAGGCGGCGCTGATTATTCGCCGTCTCAAATTTCTGCCTTCACGTTGCAGAAGATGAAGGAAACCGCTGAAGCCTATTTGGGTGAAACGGTGACGCAAGCCGTCATCACGGTTCCTGCTTATTTCAACGATGCGCAACGTCAGGCAACCAAGGATGCTGGCCAGATTGCGGGCCTTGAAGTGCTGCGCATTATCAACGAGCCGACGGCAGCGGCCTTGGCTTATGGTCTTGAAAAGAACGATGGGAAGACAATCGTCGTTTATGACCTTGGTGGCGGTACGTTCGATATTTCCGTGCTCGAAATTGGCGATGGCGTCTTTGAAGTGAAGTCGACCAATGGCGACACCTTCTTGGGCGGTGAAGATTTTGACTCGAAGGTCGTCGAATTTTTGGCCGATGATTTCAAAAAGGCCGAAGGCATTGACCTGCGCAATGACAAGCTTGCGCTGCAGCGTCTGAAGGAAGCTGCAGAAAAGGCGAAGATTGAGCTTTCGTCTGCCCAATCGACGGAAGTCAATCTGCCGTTCATCACGGCGGATCAATCGGGGCCGAAGCACTTGGTGAAGACAATCACCCGCGCCGATCTGGAAAAGCTGGTGGAAGACTTGATCCAGCGTACGCTGGAGCCGTGCCGCAAGGCGCTGGCCGATGCGGGCGTTAAGGCCGACGAAATTTCGGACGTTGTTCTGGTCGGCGGGATGACGCGTATGCCGCGTGTCCGCGAAGTCGTGAAGCAGTTCTTCGGGAAAGAGCCGCATACCGGCGTGAACCCGGATGAAGTGGTCGCCATGGGCGCTGCCATTCAGGCGGGCGTGTTGCAGGGCGATGTGAAGGATGTTCTGCTGCTGGACGTCACGCCGCTCTCGCTGGGCATTGAAACGCTGGGCGGGGTGTTCACGCGCATGATTGATCGCAACACCACGATCCCGACGAAGAAGAGCCAAGTCTATTCGACAGCTGAGGACAATCAGCAGGCGGTTACCATCCGCGTCTTCCAAGGCGAACGCGAAATGGCGGCTGACAATAAGATGCTCGGCCAGTTTGATCTGGTTGGTATTCCGCCTGCACCGCGCGGCGTGCCGCAGATTGAAGTGACCTTTGATATCGACGCGAACGGCATTGTGTCCGTCCACGCCAAGGATAAGGGCACGGGCAAGGAACAGCAGATTAAGATCCAAGCCTCGGGCGGTTTGTCGGATGCAGATATTGATCAGATGGTCAAAGATGCCGAACGCTTTGCTGAAGAAGATAAGAAGCGGCGTGAGGCGGCTGAAGCCAAGAATAACGCGGAAAGCCTGATCCACACCACCGAACGCCAGTTGGCCGAACATGCCGATAAGGTGGACGATGCGCTGAAGTCCGAAATTGAAGCAGCGTTGGCGGAAGCCAAGGCGGCGGTTGAAGGCGGTGAGCCGGATGCCATGACTGAAAAGGCGCAGGCTTTGGCACAGGTTTCGATGAAGCTGGGCCAGGCCATTTACGAGAAGGAACAGGCAAATGCCGCTTCCCCGGGTGCTGATGCGCCGAAGGAAGATGATGTTGTCGACGCCGAATTCTCGGAAGTGGACGAGAATAAGGGCTGAGGAATGATCTCTCCCGGGCAGGCCGTTGGGCGATGCATGAAAGGCTCCCCCGCCTTGTTTGAGTGCAACGCGCCAGCGGCCTGATCGGGCAAGAGTTTAGGGGGACCTCATGTCCGACGATTATTACGAACTTTTGGAAGTTTCCCGCACGGCGGACGATGGCACGATCAAATCGGCATATCGCAAGCTGGCGATGCGCTTTCACCCGGATAAGAACCCGGGCTGTGCGGAGTCTGAAGCCAAGTTTAAGGCCATTAATGAGGCCTATGACGTCTTAAAAGATCCGCAAAAACGCGCCGCTTATGATCAATATGGCAAGGCCGCGTTTCAAAATGGCGGCGGCGGTGGCCCGCAGGATTTTGGCGGGTTTTCGGATATTTTTGAAAATATCTTTGGCGAATTTATGGGCGGCGGCCGCGGCCGGCAGCGCGGGCCGCAGCGCGGTGCTGATCTGCGCTACGACCTAGAGATTACGCTGGAAGAGGCCTTTCACGGCAAAGCGACGGAAGTTTCTGTCGAAGTTTCGGCAACATGCGAACCTTGTGGCGGCTCTGGCGCGAAGCCGGGAACGTCTGCGTCGGCGTGCGGAACTTGTGGAGGCCATGGTCAAGTCCGCACGCAGCAGGGCTTTTTCGTCGTTGAGCGGACATGTCCGGCATGTCACGGATCGGGCCGGGTGATTACCGATCCTTGCACCAGCTGTCGCGGCCAA
>JAGWVG010000170.1 GCA_018970965.1 Alphaproteobacteria bacterium
AGCCTGACGGGCGAAGATATGCGCGAAGGCCTGACCGCGATTGTCTCGGTCAAATTGCCCGATCCCAAGTTCAGCTCGCAAACCAAGGACAAGCTCGTCTCGTCTGAAGTGCGTCAGCCATTGGAAAGCCTGATGGCCGACAAAATGGCTGAATGGCTGGAAGAAAACCCGGCCAATGCGCGTGCCGTTGTGCAAAAGATTATCGACGCAGCTGCAGCGCGCGAAGCCGCCCGTAAGGCGCGTGAACTCACCCGGCGCAAGGGCGTGATGGACATTGCCTCGCTGCCCGGCAAACTGGCCGACTGCCAAGAGCGCGACCCTGCAAAATCTGAACTCTTCCTGGTCGAAGGGGATTCGGCAGGCGGCTCTGCCAAACAGGGCCGCAACCGCCATTATCAAGCGATTTTGCCCTTGAAAGGTAAGATCCTGAATGTCGAGCGCGCGCGCTTTGACAAGATGCTCTCCTCCAAGGAAGTGGGCACGCTTATTCAGGCAATGGGCACCGGCATTGGCCGCGATGATTTCAACATTGAAAAGCTGCGCTACCACAAGATTGTCATCATGACCGACGCTGACGTCGATGGGGCGCATATTCGCACCTTGTTGTTGACCTTCTTCTACCGGCAAATGCCGGAAATCATTGCGCGCGGGCATCTCTATATCGCCCAGCCGCCGCTGTATAAGGCCGCACGTGGCCGATCCGAAGTATATCTGAAGGACGATGCCGCACTTGACGATTATCTGGTCGAAGCGGGCATTGGGTCCACCGCGCTTGAGACCAGCGCCGGCACCCGGTCAGGCGCAGATTTGAAAATCCTGATTGATCATGCCCGCCGCATGCGTGCGCTGATGCGCTACGTGCCGCGCAAATATGATCCTGCGATTATTGAAGGCTTGGCTTTGGTCGGCGCACTCGACCCAGCCTTGGATGCTGCAGGCCGCGCCGCGGCGATTGAGCGGACGGCCCAATGGCTGAGCCGTGCCGACACAGAAGCGCGCTGGACGGGCGGCACAAGCGAAGAGGGCGGGTATCACCTCCAGCGGCTGTGGCGCGGGGTGACTGATCATCACATTATCGAAGCCAGCTTCTTGCTGAGCCAAGAAGCGCGCCGCCTGCATACGCTGGTTGCCGAACAGGCCGAGGCTTATGCCCAAACCAGCCGCTTGGTGGCCATTGGGAAAGCGCAGTCTGAGGCAACGCCCGTTGAAGCAGACGAAGATGAGACACCGATCACATCAACCAAGGGTGTCACAGCTGTATCGCGCCCCTCTGAATTGCTGGAGGGCATTTTGGTTGCGGGCCGCAAAGGCTTGTCGATCTCGCGCTATAAAGGCTTGGGCGAAATGAATGCGGAACAGCTGTGGGAAACCACGCTGGACCCAGATAATCGCTCGCTGCTGCGTGTGGAAATCGCACAGGCTGACTTGGCGGATGAAATCTTCACCCAGCTGATGGGCGATGTGGTGGAACCGCGCCGCGACTTTATTCAGGAAAATGCCCTGAACGTCGCGAATTTGGATATTTAGCGTCCGCCATTGATCGGAAATGAGAAGGGCCGCAGGGCATTTCTGCCCTACGACCCTTCCGCATGGTCAGCGATCGGAGGTGTTGGCCCGCTTTGCCCTTGTGGCGCGGCCCATTCCCGAGAAGACCAAAGGCTGCGATAAACGCGCCTATCCTCGGATCACCCTTTCCGACCTCTTAGCTTGACCATGAGACATCGGATCACCTCCTTTCGCTAGTTGCGCCTCGCAAACCGATCCGCCGTGCGCCCGATTTGCGCTGTGAACATGAGTCACACGCGCCTTGCTTTCAAGGCTTGAAAATCATTTATTTCCTGTCAGAATCAGACCTTCCGGCCAAAGACCGGCACTCCTCGACAACACGGCCCAATTCCGCAGCACGCGGCAAGATAAGATCAGCCACGCCTGTGCTGCCCAAGCGCCAGCGCCCACGCGTAAAAGCAATTGCATCCCATAAAGTTTCCGTCGCTGGAAGCGCGGCTGTTAGATAGACGGTGCCCGTAAACGGCACTGTCGCCTGTAATGTTTTTGATTGGCTGCTTGTCTGCACTTGTAAAACGCCCTGGGTGCCAGGCGGATCAAGCGTTGCGCGTTGCAACAGGATCCGCCGTTCCGCAGGCACGCAGCGCACCGCGAGCAGCGCTGGACTGGCGGGCATGCCAAAGAGCGCAACAACCGCCTCGCCTTCGGCACGATAGACCCAATTTCCTGGTGTAAGTGCCGCTGCTTCCCAGCCCGGCAGGGGATGGTGGGGGACGGCATTTGGCGGGCGTTGTGTTTGAACCGGTGGCGGCACAATGGGCGCGGGTTTTGGAGGCGTCGCACAAGCGCCGAGCAACGCCAGAAGGACACCGCCAAACAAAGACTGAAGACGCAGCATCCATCTGATGTGCGGCGAATGGGCGAAATTGGCAAGCCATGCCATGCGGCATTACCCTCCCCTGTCCGATGGGCCGGCCTGATGTATCGCCCAAGCGCATGCCCCATTGCAGAACACGCGCCGCACCGCTAAGGCCGCTGTCTCGGATGCGGGGCTGTAGCTCAGTTGGTAGAGCGCATCGTTCGCAATGATGAGGTCAGGGGTTCGATTCCCCTCAGCTCCACCATCCGATCATTGCGCAACCACCCACACCTTCGCGCTGTAGATTTCCCACTGGCCATCTGCACAATTTCCCGACACATTACGTCAAAAGATTATTATGCCTGTGTGGGGAAGGATAACATGACAAGCGTGACCATCTGGGGCGGTGCCCTGCTTCTTTATCTGCTGTTCTTATGGTTTTATGATGGTTTCCGGAGGCCTTTGACACAGGCCGAAGTGGATGCCTTCATGGCAGAATTTGGCCCACGCCTGCACGAGACAGGAAATGACCCCGATGCGATGCGCGCCTTTCTAGAAAGCGACGATGGGCGAGAGTTCATCATGCTCAATATGGTCCGCACCCCTGCGGGCAGGGTCACGCATCCGGAAACAGGCGAGACGCTGAGCGGCCGGGAATGGCTGCAGCGTTATTCCGACCCGTTTGTCCGTCAACTGATGCGCCGTGGCGGCCACCCGGTCTATGCAGGGCGCAAAGTGGCAGGCTATGTTGACGCTTGGGGCACGCCCGCCGATCCGGGTTGGTCCATCACCAGCACAATGCGGTATCGCAGCCGTCGAGATTTGCTGGCGATGGTGCGCCACCCTATTTTCCGGTCTGCACACCCAAATAAATTGCTGGGCATTGATATGACCTTCTCGTTCCCAACGCAGAAGATGTTTGCAGGCTATGCCAGCCCGCGCGTGACGGTGGCGCTTATCCTCGCACTGGCAGCAGCTTTGGTGCAGTTGGCAGTTTAACCGCAGTGACGGTCAAATGCGGCCGCCACATTGCGCGCATAAGGGCGGCCCTGTTCGGTAATCCGCACTTCTGCCCCTGTGCGCTCAACCAATCCAAGCGCAGTAAAATGCGAAAGCATCGCCTCTAACGCGGGGTCCATCAATGCGGGGTCGGGCGCGGCGCGCAGCTGACAAAGCAATTGCTCAATCACCTGCGCGCGGGCCTGATCCTCTCCACCGCGCTGCACACCACGCGCACCCGCCAATTGAGAGGCGCCAATCTTCTCCCGATAGACGCCGGGATTTTTCTCGTTCTGGATAATGATATCTGGAAAGAGACTAATCGCACTGGCGCCGAGGCCAATCATCACATCCGCTTGGTCTTCGGTAAAACCCTGAAAGTTGCGGCGCACTTGGCCTTGGGCAGCGGCTTTGGCCAAAGGATCATCCGGCAGCGCAAAATGATCAAAGCCAATTGCCACATAGCCTTCGCGGATCAGCCGTTCATAGCCATGGGCCGCCTGTTCAAACCGTTGCGCAGGCCCCGGCAAAGCTGTTGCATCAATGCGGCGCTGGCGGGGGAACATCTGCGGCACATGGGCATACCCAAATAGTGCAATTCGGCTTGGGCGCATGCGCACCACCTGGTCCAGAGTTGCATCCAGCTTTTCGATATCCTGATGGGGCAAGCCATACATCAAATCAAAATTGATCGCGCTGATGCCGCGCGCGCGCAGTGCCGCCATACAGGTTTCAATCATCTCGACAGGCTGAATGCGGCCTATGGCTGCCTGAATCTGCTTATCAAAACTTTGTACGCCAAAGCTGACGCGCGAAACCTGCGCAATCGATAATGTCATTGCCCATTCAAGCGAAAAGGCACGGGGATCAATCTCAACCGAAATATCGGGCGCGGACCCACTGCCAAAGATTGTGACCAGCCGATCCACCAACC
>JAGWVG010000171.1 GCA_018970965.1 Alphaproteobacteria bacterium
ATGAAGGCAATCCACAAGGTGACCCGCGAGATTATGTACCCGATGGGCTAATCGCGGGGCTGTTGGCTTTCCTGCGCGCGGCGGGCCTCTGCGATCCGCCGCCGCAGCCAGCCGAAGAGCATCAAATGTGCGCCAATCAAGAGCAGCACGACAATCGCAATAATCCGACCAGCGCTCATGCCGCATCCCCAAGGGCAGACTTAGCGGCCTCCCAATTCTGGCCATCAAAGGCACGGATGTGCGGATTCAGGCCATGCCCCGCATCCAGACAGCGCAAATTGACGCTCCATGCCGCGGGATGCGAGCGCGGCTGATAAAAGCTCTTCACGCCGCAAACCCGGCAGAACAAATGCTCCGCCGCGCCACTGTTGAAGCGATAGCCGGTCAGATGGTCCGCGCCCGACAAAAGCTCAAAATCAGCGTGCGGCACAATCAGATGAAGATGGCCCGTTTTGGCACAGATGGAGCAATTGCAATCAAGCACTTCAGGCGCGGCAGGCGCCGTGGCTTGAAAGCGCACAGCACCGCAATGGCAGCCGCCGCTAATGTGCACGGCATCGCTCACTCAACAGTAACCGACTTCGCCAAATTGCGCGGCTGATCCACATCCGTCCCCTTGGCAACGGCGACATGATAGGCCAGCAACTGCACCGGCACCGCATAAACCAGCGGTGCGATCAGCGGGTGGACCTTGGGCATTTCAATTGTTGCCAAGCAGCCCTCACCAGCTTCTGCCAGCCCTTCCGCGTCAGAGATGAGCACAATCTTCCCGCCGCGTGCGCGGACTTCCTGCATATTGCTGACTGTTTTCTCGAACAGCGGGCCTGAGGGGGCAAGAACGATAACCGGCACGGCCTCATCAATCAGTGCAATTGGCCCATGCTTCATTTCGCCCGAGGCATAGCCTTCCGCATGGATATAGCTGATTTCCTTCAGCTTCAGCGCGCCTTCCAGCGCCAGCGGATAATCCGGACCACGCCCCAGATACAGCACATCACGCGCCGGGGCGATGTGGTGCGCCATATCTGCAATTTCAGCATCATGCGCCAGAGCTGCATTGAGGGCGGCAGGCGTTTGCGTCAGATGATGAACAATCTCACGCTCTTCCTCGCGGTCCAGCCGGCCTTTGACAACGGCAAGGTGCGCCGCAAGCGCGGCCAGCACCGCCAATTGGCACGAAAAGGCCTTGGTCGATGCAACGCCAATTTCTGGCCCGGCATGGGTGGGCAACAACAAATCGGCCTCGCGCGCCATAGAACTGGTCGGCACATTCACGACAACGGCAATTTTTTGCCCTTCCGCCCGCGCATGGCGCAGCGCCGCCAGTGTATCGGCCGTTTCGCCTGATTGCGAAATAAACAGCGCCAGCCCGCCCGGTTCAAGCACCGGATTGCGATAGCGAAACTCTGACGCGACATCGATATCCACTGGCACGCGCGCAAATTGTTCAAACCAATATTTGGCGACCATGCCGGCATAAAAACTGGTGCCACAAGCCACGATGGTGATGCGCTTAATTTCCGACAGATCAAAATCCATCTGCGGCAGCACGACTTGCTGTTCCACCGCGCGGATATAGCTTTGCAGCGTTTGGGCAACGACAATGGGCTGCTCATAAATTTCTTTGAGCATGAAGTGCCGATACGGCCCCTTCTCCACCGCTGCTGCGGTTACGCCCGATGTCGTGACGGCACGTTTAACCGGGCGATTATCCTTATCAAAAATCTCCGCGCCCGCGCGGGTGATGACCACCCAATCGCCTTCTTCCAGATAGGCAATTTTCTGTGTCAGCGGGGCAAGGGCCAAAGCATCCGACCCCAAATACGTCTCGCCATCGCCAAAGCCGACCACCAGAGGTGAACCCAGCCGCGCCCCAATCAGCATGTCTGGGTGCTGGCGAAAGGCAATGGCCAGCGCAAAGGCCCCCCGCAGTTGCGGCAGAACCGCCTGCACCGCCTCTTGCGGACTGGCTCCGGCCTCCACCTGTTCCGACACCAAATGCGCGACGACCTCGGTATCCGTCTCGCTTTCAAAGCGGCGGCCCTTGGCAATCAACGCATCGCGCAGCGGCTTAAAATTCTCGATAATCCCATTATGGACCAGCGCGACATCATCAGTCGCATGGGGGTGCGCGTTGCTGGTGGTCGGTGCGCCATGCGTGGCCCAACGTGTGTGTGCGATGCCCACCAATCCAGGTGCCGGATTATGCGCCAATTCTGCGACCAGATTGTTGAGCTTACCTTCCGCCCGACGGCGGATCAGCTGGCCATCGCGTACCGTGCAGACGCCTGCGGAATCATAGCCGCGATATTCCATCCGCCGCAGCCCTTCGACCAAGCGGTCAGCCACATCCTGCTTGCCGACAATTCCAATAATTCCACACATATACGCGACTTCCGCTTAAAAGGTTGATCAGGCTTTTTTAGACTTTTTGGCAATCATGCGATCGCGGAAACGCGCCGCCCAACCCGGCTTTTCTTCTTGTTTGGGCCGCACCAACGCTAAGGCATCCGCATTGACATTGCTGGTCAGGGTGCTTCCTGCCCCCACAATTGCGCCCTTCCCAATTGTGACAGGCGCGACCAGTGCAGAGTTTGAGCCAATAAAGGCACCTTCGCCAATTTCCGTCTTATATTTGAAGAAGCCATCATAATTGCAGGTGATGGTGCCCGCGCCGATATTCGCGCCCGCGCCAATATCCGCATCGCCCAAATAGCTGAGGTGATTGGCCTTGGCGCCCTTCCCCAGCCGCGCCTTTTTCACTTCGACAAAGTTGCCGACCTTCGATTTTTCTTCCAGCACCGCGCCGGGCCGCAGTCGGGCATAGGGGCCAATTTCCGCCCCGTGCGCAACAGTCGCCCCTTCCAAATGCGAAAACCCGTGAATGGTGACGCCGTCGGCAATGCGCACGCCGGGGCCAAAAAAGACATTGGGTTCAATGACCACATCGCGGCCAATGACTGTGTCATAGGAAAACCAAACTGTTTCCGGCGCAATCAGCGTTGCGCCATCGGCCATTGCCTGTGCGCGGCGACGTTGCTGCCATTGCGCTTCCATTTCCGCCAGTTCAGCGCGGCTGTTAATGCCGGCGACGTCAAACGGATCGGTCTTGACCATCGCACAATGGCGACCATCAGCATTGGCGATATTGACGATATCGACCAGATAATATTCGCCCGCGGCATTCTGGTTGCCCACGCGCGCAAGCAACGCAAATAAATCCTTCGCTTTAACTGCCATTAAGCCGGAGTTGCACAGGCGGCACGCGCGTTCTTCAGCGCTGGCGTCTTTGTGTTCCACCATTTTGAGAATGCGGTCGCCATCGCAAATGACGCGACCATAATTCAGCACATCCTCAGGCTCAAAAGCCAGGACAACCACCGCAGGTGCATCTGAGGCATTGAGACGATCGACCATCGCTTGCATCGTGTGCGTCGGCACAAAAGGCACATCGCCATAGAGGATCAGCACATCGCCATCAAAGCCTGCCAGCGCCGCTTCAGCCTGTTGCACGGCATGGCCTGTGCCCAGTTGAGGATCTTGCACCGCGAGATCGGCTGAGCCTGCGAGCGCAGCTTCCAGCTGATCTTTCCCGCTGCCCACCACCACCACTTTGCGCGCGGGGGCCAATTGATCGACTGCGTCCAGCAAGTGCATCAGCATTGGCCGTCCAGCAATGGGGTGCAGCACCTTATGCAGGTCAGACTTCATGCGTGTGCCCTTGCCCGCTGCAAGGATGATGGCTGCTGTGTCGCTCATAGATGCTCCTGTGCCACCAAATGCTTGCCGTTTCCAGCACCAGCCGCCAAGGCAATGGCATGACCACCTTGCACGGCTTTGAAATTGTCGGTTTTGATCTGGATGGAACGATTGTCGATTCCAGCTTTGAACTTGCCGCATCGCTGAACCACGCGCTGACAATAGGCGGCCACCCCACCATAAAGTCAGACGATGTAAAGCAACTCGTGGGCATGGGCGCACGGCATATGCTGGAAATGGCGTTGGCGAAGACTGGCCCGGTGGATCGCGATGAAGTCCGCACGCTTATGCCCATCCTCATCGCGCATTACGAAGCGCATATCGGCACCAATTGCCCCATATTTCCCGGCTTTATTGATGCGATAGACACTTTGTCGGCCAGCGGCGTGCGCTTAGCTGTCGTGACAAACAAATTCGAGGCGCTGGCTGTCAAATTGCTTGATCGCTTAACCCTATTGGATCGCTTCGTCACTGTTATTGGCGGCGATACGATGGGGCAAGG
>JAGWVG010000172.1 GCA_018970965.1 Alphaproteobacteria bacterium
GTTGTCTCCATTCGCTTCAACAGCCAAGGGGGCCGCAAATTTGGCCGTGTGACGGCGGAAAATGTGGGTAAGCCCTTTGCCATCATTTTGGATGGCGTGGTGCTTTCTGCCCCCAATATCAACGAAGCGATTTTGGGCGGAAGCGCTCAGATTTCTGGCAATTTCACCGTTGAATCGGCGAACGAGCTTTCGATCTCGCTGCGCTCTGGCAAATTGCCTGTGGCGCTGAAGGTCATTGAGGAATCGAGCGTCAGCGCAGAATTGGGTAAGGACTCGATCCAGAAGGGCGTGCTTGCGGGCATTCTCGCAACGCTGGCCTTGGTGGTCTATATGATCATCACCTATTTCCGCTTTGGTGTGTACACCACGATTGCGCTGTTCGTGAACGGCTTCCTCGTGCTGGGTCTGATGGGCATTTTCAATGCGACGCTCACCTTGCCGGGGATTGCAGGCTTTGTGTTGACTATTGGCGCAGCTGTGGATGCCAACGTGCTGATTAACGAGCGTATTCGTGAAGAAATTCGTCGTGGTCGCCGCACGCTTCAGGCGGTGGAATTTGGCTTTAAAGAAGCCTCGACCGCTATTTTTGATGCCAATATTACCAATGTGATTTCGGCCATCATCCTGTTCTGGTTTGGCACCGGGCCGATCAAGGGCTTTGCCGTCGTTATGGCGCTGGGCATCGCGACATCGGTCTTTACGGGTGTAACCTTCACGCGTCTTATGGTTTCGCATTATCTTGAGCGGAACCGCCCCAAGACGTTGAATTTGTGACGGAAGTCTAGACTATGCGTCCCGTAAAACTTGTCCCTGATAACACCAATATTTCCTTCCTGCGCTATCGCTGGTGGGCGTTGGCGGTGTCGATCACGCTGCTGATTTCTTCCGTTGCGCTTGTGGCAACACGTGGCCTGAACTGGGGGATCGACTTTGTCGGTGGCCAATCAATCCGCGTCACCTTCCAAAAGCCCGTCGATATGGGTGAGCTGCGCGGCCGTTTGGAAGCAATGGATGTGGGCGATGTTGTTCTACAGCAAATGACCGATCCGCGTGTCGTGAGCATCCGCATTCCGCTGGAAGGCGAGGCGACCAACCCCATTGGCAAGTGCATTGGTACGGGCATCACCAAAGATGGCCCGGCAGACCAATCCAACAAAATTGCCTCTAAGGTGCGCTTAGAACTGACCAAGGCCTATCCCGGCGTGAACATTGGGGCCGTTAATTCTGTGTCCGGCAAAGTCGGCTGCGAATTGTTCGGCACGGGCAGCTTTGCGCTGACGCTCGCCATGCTCGCCATCTCGCTGTTCATCTGGTTCCGCTTTGAATGGCAATTTGGCGCCGGCGCGCTGGTCACATTGTTTCACGACGTTGTGCTGACCTTTGGCTTTTTCGCGCTGACGCGCCTGCCTTTTGACTTGAACGTGGTCGCCGCAATTCTGACAATCATTGGCTATTCGCTGAATGATACGATCGTGATTTACGATCGCATTCGCGAAAATCTGCGCAAATACCGCAAGATGGAAATTGAGCCGCTCTTGAACCTCTCGGTCAATGAGACGCTCTCGCGCACCGTGACAACCTCGCTGTCGCTGATTGTGACGTTGACCATCCTGCTGTTGGTTGGCCCAGACACCATCTTTGGCTTTACGGCATCGATGTTGCTCGGGATTGTGATTGGGACATTCTCATCCTTCTACATCTCAGCGCCGGTGCTGATTTGGCTGAATGTGACGCCTGACAGCTTTGTTCAGGCCGAAAACCCCAAATCAGGTGCAGAGCGGATCGGCGAATCTTTCCCCGGCCAACGCTGATAAATGATCGCGCAACGCTTGGGCATTTTTTGCCCAAGTGAAGCGGGTTGCCAAGGCGTGGCAGATGTCGGGGCTTGGTGGCCTTAAGAGGATATCTTGAAGCGCACGGGCAAGCGCATCGGGCGTCGGTTCAACGAGACGTCCGGCCCTTGGGTCCGTCAGAACTTCCCGTGCGCCGCCGACATCGGTGATAACAATTGGTGTTCCGCACGCCAGCGCCTCAAGCCACGCATTGGCCAACCCTTCCGAAGCAGAGGGCAGCGCCATGACATCTGCTGCAGCCAGCCATAAGGCGATATCCGGCGGGGGCAGCGCACCTGTGCAGATCAGGCGTGCGCTGACGCCCAGTTGGCGCGCTTTGGCCTGTAATCGTGCTTTGTCTGGCCCATCTCCCACCAGAGCAAGCTGCGCGCGGGGGATATGTGGCAGAGCCTCGATCACAAGATGCTGCCGCTTGCGGGGGATCAGCGCGCCCAATGAGACGATGAGCGGAGCCGTAATGCCCAGCGCGGCGCGCGCCTGTTGACGCAGGCTGGGCTTGAAAACATCCATATCAACGCCTGTGTAATGAACGGCGATTTGATCGTCCGGCAGGCCAAGACGACTCATATCGTCTTTCAACGCGGCAGAGGCGGCAAGCAGGCCATCCGCAGCATCGGCGGCGGCCTTGATTTGGCGCGCTGATGCGCGCCGCCGCCCCCAATAGTGGATATCTGCGCCGCGCGCCTTAATCGACACCGGGACATTGAAATGCCGTGCCAATGCAATGGCTGCAGGCCCATCGGGGAAAAAATATTGGGCATCCAAAACATCAAAGCGAAAATTGCGCCGGATATCCGTTAACAGCGGGATGAGCGCGCGTGTGATCGCCGCGGCGTCCCAGCGGCCATCACTTGCCGGCCAGTGGCGGAAGCTTGGCCTCCAAACGCTCAAACCCACCCAATTTTCGGCAGGGGGGAGGTCAGCCAAGCTGCGATAGCGCGGGATGCGGCTGAGCGGCCAAGGCGGCAAGCCAAGGGGTGCTACCACCTGTATTTGGGTGTTAGGCAGACGTGCCAGCGCCTCGCATTGACGCTGCACAAAGCCCCCCAAATAGGGCTGCGCTGCATTGGGAAAAAGCGTGGAGAGCGTTAACACGCGCAACGGGGCAGGGGATCGGGAAGGCATGATTTCCCCCGTTATTCGTAAAGCATGAAGGAAAGCCTATCTCTGCGCTTGGCGGACGCATCTGGGCGGGCTAAGACGCGGCCATGTCGAGCCCCCGCTTCAGGACCGCTGCTGTCCTCGCCGCCGTGATGATTGCCCTTCCGCTTGCTGGCTGCGCCGGCAATCGCGTGCGGAAAAAGTCAGACACGTCTTACGTCGCGCGCGATGTGGCAACACTCTATAATGCCGCAAAATCGCGCTTGGATCGGGGCCAATACAAACTCGCAGCCGCCTTGTTTGACGAGGTGGAGCGCCAGCACCCTTATTCGGTTTGGGCGCGCCGCGCGCAGTTGATGAGTGCATTTTCTTATTATCTGGCCCGTGATTACACCGAATCGACCAGCTCGGCGCAGCGATTCTTGTCGATCCACCCGGGCAACCGCGACGCGCCTTATGCTTATTATCTGATTGCGCTCAATTATTATGAGCAAATTTCTGATGTGACGCGCGATCAAAAGATCACTCAGCAAGCCTTGGACGCCTTTGGGGAATTGATGCGCCGGTATCCAGAGTCGCGCTATTCTGCGGACGCGCGTCTGAAGATTGATCTGCTGCGCGACCATTTGGCTGGCAAAGAAATGGAAATTGGCCGCTTTTACCAACGGCGCGGCTTGTGGTTGGCAAGCACGTTGCGCTTCCGCACAGTGATTGATCAATATGATACAACCAGCCACACCCCGGAAGCGCTGATGCGCTTGACCGAGAGCTATTTGGCCATGGGTGTGCCGGAAGAAGCTCAAAAATCGGCTGCTGTGCTGGGTAAAAACTATCCCGATACGGATTGGTATAAGCGCGCTTATACGCTGATGCAGAAGTACGCACCCAAGGGCTAACCCCGGTATATGCTGACTTCTCTCTCGATCCGCGATGTCGTGCTGATCGAGGCGCTCGACCTCGACTTTGAAGCTGGCTTGGGCGTTCTGACGGGCGAGACGGGGGCGGGTAAATCCATTTTGCTTGATGCGCTGGGGCTGGCGCTGGGCGACCGGGCGGATAGTGGCCTGGTTCGCCAAGGATGTGCGCAGGCCAGTGTGACTGCCAGCTTTTCTGTGCCAGATGCGGCGCGCGCGCTGCTGCAGGCCAATGATCTTGATCTTGGTGTGGGGGAGGAGTTGATTGTCCGCCGCACGGTCAAGGCCGATGGCGGCAGCAAGGCCTATGTCAATGATCAGCCGGTCTCCGCTGCATTGCTGCGCGATTTGGGCGGGCATTTGGTGGAAATCCATGGCCAA
>JAGWVG010000173.1 GCA_018970965.1 Alphaproteobacteria bacterium
GTGACAATGGGTATTCCTTTGTCGTGGCTGTGCGACCGAACAAACCGCAAGAAATTGCTGTCGGCCTCGGTGGCCGCTTGGTCGCTGATGACAGCGCTTACCGGCTTTACCAAAGGCTATTTTGATCTGCTGCTGGCGCGCATTGGCGTTGGCGTTGGTGAAGCTGCAGGCACGCCCGCCTGCAATTCGATTATTGCGGATTATTTCCCAGCAGATCGGCGCTCAATGGCGATGACCATCTTCGCGCTTGGCGCGCCGATTGGCGCTTGGTTGGGCTCAGACATCGCAGGCGTTGTCTCAACGCATCATGGGTGGCGCGCGTCCTTTTTCGTGCTGGGCATTCCAGGGGTCTTGCTGTCGTTGATCATCCTTGTGACGATTAAAGAGCCTAAGCGCGGACGTTTGGACGCTATTGATGCAGCGCAAGCACCCAAGGTTATGGAAACGCTTAAATTTCTTTGGTCACAAAAGTCTGCAGTGCATGGCATGATGGGGGCTGGGCTGTCCGCCTTATGGGGCTGGGGCCTGATGTGGTTCACGCCGCTTTTTCTGCAACGCACTTATGGCATGAATGAAGGCGAATCTGGGCGACTGCTTGGCGAGATCTATCTTGTGGGTGGCATTGGCGCCTCGCTGGTGACGGCATGGCTCGTCGCGCGTCCAAGCTATGCTGATCCGCGGCGCATTGCGCGCCTTTTGGCAGTGGTAACGGCCATCGCCACCCTGCCCTCTTTCTACGCATATTGGACGCATGACCTGGCTGTTGCCAAGCTGATGTGGTGGATCTTCATTCCGGCAATTTATTTCTACATTGGCCCGGCCATGGCGCTCTGCCAAAATTTGTCGACGCCCAGCATGCGTGCGATGACCATCGCGATTTCTCTGCTGATTGCCAATGTGCTGAACCTGATTGTGGCACCCGGGCTGGTGGGCGCGTTGAGCGATTATTTTGCTGGCCCAAATGGCCCAGATGCCGCCTCGTTGCGAATTGCTCAGCTTATTCTTGCGCCCAGCGGGCTTTGGGCAGCTTGGCATTATTGGCGCGCTGAAAAATATATTGTTGAAGATCAGAAACGTGCGGTGGGTTATGTCTGAGCCAGCCTTAAAATCATACATAAATGGCGAATGGGTGGCCCCGCTCTCTTCGCAGGAAACGCTGACTGCGATTAACCCGGCGACGGAAGAGCCCTGCGCCATCATCAACCTTTGTGGCCCAGATGATGTGGACATGGCTGTCAATGCGGCGCGTGCGGCTTTTGATGCCTATTCGTCGACCCCGCTCGAAGCTCGACTGGCACTGGTGGAAAAACTTATCGCTGTGTTTGAGCGGCGCTATGACGAGATGGTCCGGGCCATTTCGACAGAAATGGGCGCACCTTATGACTTGTCCCATAATTCCCAAGCAGAATGCGGGCCTGGGCATTTGAAAGAGACGGTGCGGGCCGCCCGGGCAATGGATTGGGATAGCCCCATCGGCTCAACGGGTAATTTGACCTATGAGGCAGCAGGCGTCTGTGTTCTGATCACGCCATGGAATTGGCCGATCAACCAGCTGGCGGCCAAAATCGGCCCCGCGCTCGTCGCCGGCTGTACAATGGTTTTGAAACCCAGCGAGGTTTCCCCTCTTTCCGCCCAGCTTTTTGCCGAATTTATCGACGAGGCCGGATTTCCGCGAGGCGTGTTCAACATGCTTCATGGCACGGGCGCGATGATTGGCGATGCGCTGACTGGCCACCCCGAAGTGGATATGGTCTCATTCACTGGTTCGACGCGCGCGGGCATTCAGATCGCCAAATCGGCGGCAGAGACAGTGAAGCGCGTTTCGCAAGAATTGGGCGGCAAATCTGCCAATATCGTTTTTGCCGATTCTGGGCTGGAAGCCGCCGTCACGCGCGGCGTGCTCCATTGCTTCAACAATAGCGGCCAATCGTGCAACGCCCCCACACGGATGCTGGTGGAAGCCTCAGCCTATGAAGAGGCGGTCACACTTGCGGCCAAGGTCGCGCAAGGCGTTACGCTGGGTGATCCGATGGAAAAGGGGCCACATCTCGGCCCTGTTGTTAGCAAGGCGCAATTCGACAAAATCCAGCGCTTGATTGAAGCGGGGATTGCCGAAGGTGCGCGGCTGATTGTCGGCGGCCCCGGCCGCGCCGAGGGTTTTGATCGTGGATTTTATGTGAAACCGACAATTTTTGCGGGCGTTCACAATAAAATGACCATCGCGCAGGAAGAAATTTTCGGCCCGGTTCTGGTGATGATCCCCTTTGATGACGAAGCTGATGCCATCCGCATCGCGAATGACACGCCTTATGGTTTGGCAGGCTATGTCCAATCGGGCGATTTAGAGCGGGCGCGGCGCGTCGCACGCAAAATTCGCGCGGGGAGTGTGTATCTCAATGGCCATGGGCAAGATTATTGTTCTCCTTTTGGAGGTTACAAGCAATCGGGCAATGGCCGCGAGTGGGGGGCATTTGGCCTCCACGACTTCCTTGAAATTAAAGTCATTAATGGATTTCATCCGGCATGAAACTGACGGACATTGAAACCTTCGTGGTTGGAAACCCGCCCCCGCATTTTGGCGGGCGCTATTTTGTCTTTGTGAAAATCACGACGGACAGCGGTGTCTCTGGCCTTGGTGAGGCCTATTGCGTGCCCTTTGAGCCGCATCTTGTTGCAAAGATGATTGAGGATGTCTTTGCCCGCTATCTGGCGGGCAATGATCCGCACGATATCGAAACGATTTGGCGCCGCGTCTATTCCAGCGGTTTTACGCAGCACCCTGATCTCACCCTGATGGGCGTCCTATCCGCGCTGGAAATGGCGTGCTGGGATATTGTCGGCAAAGAGGCGAACAAGCCTGTTTACAAGCTGCTTGGTGGTCAGGTGCATGAGCGACTGCGCGCATACACCTATATCTATCCCCGTCCCGGCGATAAGACTGATGTCTATCATGATCCCGATCTCGCCGCCGAACGCGCCGCGCTTTATTTGGCGCAAGGCTTTACCGCGCTGAAATTTGACCCTGCCGGGCCATATTCGGCCTTTGACGGACGCCAATTATCGCTGGAAGCGCTCGATTTGTCGGAGCGCTTTTGCAAACAGTTGCGCGCCGCCGTTGGCAATCAGGCTGATCTGCTATTTGGCACCCATGGTCAAATGACTGCCGCGGGCGCAATCCGCCTCGCCAAGCGCCTAGAGCCTTATGACCCGCTTTGGCTTGAAGAGCCCGTGCCGCCTGATGCGCCGGAAGAAATGGCAAAAGTGGCGCGCGCCACCAGCATCCCAATTGCCACGGGCGAACGACTGACAACCAAATATGATTTTGCCCGATTGCTCCAAGCCGGTGGTGCTGCGATCCTGCAAATGAATTTGGGCCGGGTTGGTGGCCTATTGGAAGCCAAAAAGATCGCGGGGATGGCAGAAGTTTATCATGCGCAGATTGCACCGCATCTTTATTGCGGCCCGGTGGTTGGCGCCGCAAATATTCAAATTGCCACCTGCTCCCCCAATTTCCTCATCCTAGAAAGCATCGAGGATTGGAGCGGCTTCCACAGTGATATTTTGAAGACGCCCATCCGCTTTGAAGATGGTCATGTCATTCCGCCAACTGCACCCGGCTTGGGCATTGAACTTAATGAAGATGTGGCACGCGCGCATCCCTATACCGGGGATATGCTTCACTTAGAGATGACACAGCACCCCGTACGATGAGCGAGACATTTGACTATGTGATTGTCGGCGCGGGTACCGCTGGCTGTGTTCTTGCAAATCGGCTCTCTGCCGACGGCAAAACACGCGTCTTGCTGCTCGAGGCTGGGGGCTCAGATCAGACCATCTGGATTCAAGTGCCCATCGGCTATGGACGCACCTTTTTCGATCGGCGGATCAATTGGATGTACGATAGCGAGCCTGTGGATGGGCTGGCGGGCCGGGCCAGCTATTGGCCGCGCGGCAAAGTAATTGGTGGGTCGGGCTCAATCAACGCCATGGTCCATGTCCGGGGCCAGCCTCATGATTTTGAGGATTGGGCGGCAGCGGGCAACCCAGGTTGGGGCTGGGATGATGTTCTCCCCTATTTCAAGCGTGCGGAAGACCATGATCTGGGCGAGAGTGCCTATCACGGAGTTGGTGGGCCGCAGCATGTCTCGGATATCAGCGCGCGGGCGCACCCGCTGTGTCAGCGCTTCATCCAGACAGGCCAAGCGCGTGGCCTGCC
>JAGWVG010000174.1 GCA_018970965.1 Alphaproteobacteria bacterium
ACGGCATCTTCCGCCACCTGCCGCAGACCATCTGCCCCGTGGCTCAGAATGTACGATAGCGCCCGCGTGTACATCCCCATCTGGCCGTGAAAGGCCGTCATCCGGCCAAAGCTATTGGGCAGTTCTGCCCCGGCTGTCTCTTCTTCCACCAAATGGAAATGCCCATCGGCATGGCGCACAACATGCGGGATTGGCGCAAAGGGCGCGAGCGCATCTGACAACACAACTGGTCCAGAACCGGGGCCTCCACCGCCATGCGGCGTGGAAAATGTTTTGTGCAAGTTAATGTGCATCGCATCCACGCCCAAATCCCCCGGGCGGACACGGCCGACAATGGCGTTGAAGTTGGCGCCATCGCAATAGACATAGCCTCCCGCTGCGTGAACTGCGTCGGAAATGCGCTTCAAATCCCGCTCAAACAGCCCGCACGTATTGGGGTTGGTGATCATCACGCCAGCCACATCGGGGCCAAGCCGTGCCGTAAGCGCGGCAAAATCCACGCGACCTTCGGGGGTGGCAGGAATGCTTTCAACGCGAAAGCCCGCAAAGGCGGCCGTTGCGGGATTGGTGCCATGCGCCGATTCCGGCACGAGGATCACGGACCGATCTTCCCCACGTGCCTCAAGCGCTGCCTTGATCGCCAAAATGCCGCAAAGCTCGCCATGCGCGCCTGCCTTGGGCGACATCGCAATGGCCTTCATCCCAGTGAGTGTGATCAGCCAATGCGCAAGTTCATCAATCACCGCGAGCGCGCCCTGCACCGTCGCTTGGGGCTGGAGTGGGTGAACATCGGCAAAGCCCGGCATCCGGGCAATTTTCTCATTCAGCCGCGGATTATGCTTCATCGTGCAACTGCCGAGCGGAAACAGACCCAGATCAATCGCGTAATTTTGGCGGCTGAGGCGGGTATAATGGCGCACCGCTTCTGGCTCAGACAAGCCAGGCAAACCCATATCTTGCGTGCGCTCTAAACCGCCAAGGCGCGGCGTGACTTGAGGTGCGGGCGCAATATCAACGCCGGTCGTATCGCCATCGCCAATCTCAAAAATCAGCGCTTCTTCCAGCATCAACGCGCGATTGCCGGTAAAAGTGGCGGCATCTGCCTGAGCCGCGCCGCCCATTTGGGGGCGCCATCCGCTTTGATTAAGTGTCATGCCAGCACCTCCTCAAGCGCTGTAGCGAGCGCCTCAATATCCTCTTCCGACACAATCTCGGTGACGGCCACGATCAAGCCATTGGCCAGATCTCCCGCATCGGGATAGAGCCGACCCAGGGACACTCCACCAAGCACGCCTCTTTCTGCCAAGGCTTGAACAACAGGACGTGCCTCCTTGGGAAGCGCCACTGTAAACTCGTTAAAGAAGCTCTGGTTCACAAGCGCGACGCCCGGAATTTGGGCCAAGCGCTCCGCCGCCTGCACCGCGCGAGCATGGTTGAGCGCCGCCAGATCACGCAAGCCACGCTCACCCAATAGCGTCATATGGATGCTGAATGCCAAGGCGCAGAGCCCGGCATTTGTGCAGATGTTGGATGTGGCTTTTTCGCGACGGATATGTTGTTCACGCGTGGAGAGCGTCAGCACAAAGCCGCGCTTGCCCTCCGCATCAACAGTCTCGCCGCACAGACGGCCGGGCATCTGACGGACGAACTTTTCCTGACAGGCAAACAGGCCCACATAAGGCCCACCAAATTGCAGGCCGACGCCAAGCGACTGGCCTTCGCCCACCACAATATCGGCCCCCATATCTCCCGGCGCGCGGATCGCGCCTAAGGCAACAGGTTCCGTCACCACGGCAATCAGCAGCGCTCCAACTTCATGCGCACGGGCTGCCAAGACCGACAAATCATCAACCCGGCCAAGAATATCGGGATATTGAACGACCACACAGCTGGTGTCGCCATCAATTGCCGCGAGCAACTTGGCGGCATCAGTTTGTGCCGACAGGCTTGGGCGCGATGTTTCCAGCTGATCGCCCGTGAAGCGCGCCATTGTTTTGGCGACACTCACATAATGTGGATGCAGGCCGCCTGAGAGAATAGCCTTTTTCCGCTTTGTTACACGGCCCGCCATCGAGATGGCTTCCCAGCACGCTGTTGAGCCATCATACATCGAGGCATTGGCAACATCGCAGCCAAAGAGGCGCGCAACTTGCGTTTGGAATTCAAACAGCATTTGCAGCGTGCCCTGCGCAATTTCTGGCTGATAGGGCGTGTACGCCGTCAAAAATTCACCCCGCTGGATGAGATGATCAACCGAGGCGGGCACATGGTGCTTGTAGGCGCCGGCACCAAGGAAGAAGGGATGATCGCTCGCCACCATATTTTGTCGCGCAAGTTGTGAGAAATGCCGTTCAACCGCCATTTCGCTGGCATGGCCCGGCAGCCCCTTTACGGGGCCATCCAGCTGCGCCTCGGCAGGCACATCGACAAACAGATCATCAATTGACTGCACCCCGACTGCCGACAGCATGTGCTGACGATCCTGAGGGGTTAAGGGAAGGTAGCGCATCAAACGGCTCCCGCGTGATGTAAAATGTTAAAGACCAGCGACAAAGGCTTTGTAGGCAGCAGCATCCATCAGCCCATCCAGCTGCGACGCATCATCGAGCGTCAGGCGGAAGAACCAGCCTTCGCCTTCGGGGTCTGAATTAACAAGCGAAGGATCCTCATTCAGCGCCGCATTGCCCGCCGTCACCGTGCCAGAAACAGGTGCATAAACATCGGACGCAGCCTTTACGGATTCCACAACAGCGGCATCGCCCCCTTTGGTCACTTTTGTGCCCACATCAGGAATTTCGACAAATACAATGTCACCCAATTGGCTCTGCGCATAATCGGTAATACCAACGACAGCCTCGTTGCCGTCGACATCAATCCATTCATGCTCATCCGTAAAATACCGAGTCATTTGGCGGCTCCTCTGCGGTGATAATTGTTGGGAATGAAAGGCATGGGCGTCACGGTCAGCGGCACACGCTTGCCGCGCACATCCGCCTCCAGCGCAGTGCCATGCGCGGAATAGCGCGCTGAGACATAGCCCATAGCAATCGGCGCGTTGACGCTGGGGGCAAACCCACCCGAGGTCACGCGGCCAATTTCGGCATCGCCAGCATAAATCACAGCGCCTTCGCGCACTGGCATCCGCCCGTCGACCAACAGGCCAACGCGCTTACGATCAGGCCCATGGGCCAGCCGCGCGAAAATTGCTGCTTCTCCGGGGAAGCCCCCTTCAGTGCGACGGCGTTTGGAAAAACCAAACATCAAATCTGCCGAAACAGGGTCGGTATCAGGCCCAAGATCATGCCCGTAAAGCGGCAGGCCTGCTTCGAGACGCAATGAATCGCGCGCACCAAGGCCAATGGGCTTCACTTCGGGCTGAGCGCACAGGGCATCGACAAAAGCAGTGACATGTTCAGCAGGAATGGAAATTTCAAAACCATCTTCGCCTGTATAGCCCGAGCGACTGATCCACAGCGGCTCCAAATCCCACAGGAAAGGCCCGGCCTCCATGAAAAAGAGCTTATCCACGCCGGGCACGACGCGCTTAAGCGCTGTCACCGCCTCTGGCCCTTGCAGCGCAATCAGCGCACGATCTTCCATATGGTTGATCACGATGTCATCGGGCAGATATTCACGCAGATGCGCAACATCATCCCATTTCATTGCGCCATTGACGACCATGTAGAGGCCCATCGGTGCGCGGGCGACCATCAGGTCATCCAAAATGCCGCCCTCGTCATTTAGCAACAGGCCATAACGTTGCCGGCCTTCAGCAAGGGTGGTGACATCCGTAGAAATGATCTTTTCAAGCGCGGCATCAACATTGGGGCCAGAAATCATCAATTGGCCCATATGCGACACATCAAACAGCCCCGCATGCGCGCGGGTCCACAGATGTTCGGCCATAATGCCTTCATATTGAATGGGCATGTGATAGCCCGCAAAATCCACCATGCGCGCGCCACAGGCCCGGTGCCACGCATCCAGCGGCAAGGTGGACGGCACATCAGCTGCAGCATCTACTTCGGGTTTTTCAGGTTCGCTCACGGCCTTGGGCTCCACGCACAGAGTTGCCAGCGCGGTGCCTTGCGGCGTGCGCTAGACCCCCTCTGTCACGGGAACCTGAGAGCTTTCACGAGGCTAAATTAGCCGCCGCTTACCCCTTCGGTGGTTTAGGCACATGCCCAAACGCT
>JAGWVG010000175.1 GCA_018970965.1 Alphaproteobacteria bacterium
GCCGTCGCTTTGGGCTGCGAAGTCGATCATGCGCGCGAATTTATCTATGCTGATGGCCTAGATTTGGCATCGGCACGCGCAGCAACCAAAATCGGCATTAGTTGCCGCATTTGCCCGCGCGCGGATTGCGATCAACGCGCCTTCCCGCCGTCAGACCGAGACATCCTGGTCGACCCGGATCGTCGCGATGTCGTGCCCTATCGGCTTGCCTAGCGTTAAAGCTTTACAATCCCCAGCCGGATCATATCGCGCGCCGTATCGATAATAGTCTCCTTCGCATCGCGGGTTTTCCAGCCCAGCTTGTCGAATGCATGCGCCGCCGATGTGTCGCGGATGTTCCCCAATTCACCGACCACCTGTTTGATGACGGGATCAACAAATGCCAGCAGCTTGAGCACAAAATCTGGCAATTTGCGCGTCGGCACTTTGCGCGCTTGCGGGCCCAAACCCTCTTTTAGAATTGCAGCGACATCGCGCATCCATAAAAACGGGCCGGCAGCAATGAAGCGCTCCCCAGAAAGGCCGGGCTGGGTGAGGCAGCGGACATGGAGATCCGCCACCTCGCGGACGTCCACCACCGAAAATCCAAAATTGGGCAGACCGGGAATAGACCCTTCCAACAGCTTCTTAATTGCTTCAAGCGATGTCGAAAAATCGGGTGCAAGCAGCGGCCCCAAAACCAAGGATGGATTAACGGTCACAAATTCCAGCTCAGGTGCATGTTCCGCCACCCAATCTCGCGCAGCGCGCTCTGCGATGGTTTTAGATTTCACATAGGCATAGGCATCGGGACTATCGACATTGGTCCAATCGGCTTCTGTAAAATGCGATTTGCCCCGACCATGCCCATAGGCAATGGCAGCGACGGACGACGTCATCACGAACCGCTTGACCCCCGCCGCCTTGGCAAAGCGCAACGCGCGCAGGGCGCCATCCCGCGCAGGGATAATCAGCTCATCGTCAGATTTAGGCGCATTTGAGGGCAGCGGCGATGCGACATGCGCAACATGGCTGCACCCAGCCATGGCGTCAGCCCATCCCGCATCCGACATCAAATCTGCCTGAAAAAAGTGCAATTTACTGTTTTCAACATTCAGCCAGCCGCGCACCTCTTGCTCGCGCGTCAAATTGCGAATGCTGGTGTTAACCTGCCAGCCTTCTGCGATCAGCTGGCGGATCAGAAACCCCGCGATATACCCACTGCCGCCCGAAACGAAAATCTTCCCCGCCATATCACCCACCATTTAGCCTGTTTGGTGGCAAGACTAGCTGTCGGGATCAGCAAAACAATATATGTCTTTTGGCTTGCCTCTGGCCGCGCATTTACCCAATGAATGTGCAGCGAAAAAGGATAAGCCATGTCTGATCAAAACCTGTTTCCGGTGCCTGAAACTTGGGCGCAGAAGAGCCGCATCACGGCGACTCGCTATGAAGAGCTATATGCGCGCGCACTTGCCGCGCCGGAGCATTTCTGGCTGGATCAGGCTAAGCGTCTTCAATGGCACAGGTCACCCACCAAGGCTGGAAACTGGTCATTCGACAAAGCAGATTTCGGGATCAAATGGTTTGAAGACGGCCAATTAAATGCCAGTGTCAACTGCATTGACCGCCATCTTCCAGCTCGCGCCAATGATATTGCAATCATCTGGGAGCCGGATGTCCCCAGTGAGGCGCCTCGGCATATCAGCTATGGCGAATTGCACGCGGAAGTGTGCCGCTTTGCGAATGTTTTAAAGGCACAAGGCGTCCAAAAAGGCGACCGCGTGACGATTTACATGCCGATGATCCCCGAGGCGGCCTTTGCGCTTTTGGCTTGTGCGCGGATTGGCGCAATCCACTCGGTTGTCTTTGGCGGATTCTCCCCAGATTCGCTCGTCGGCCGTATTCAGGATTGCGATTCCTCGGTGGTCATCACCGCCGATGAAGGCCGTCGTGGCGGCAAACCCGTCGCCTTGAAAGCAAATGTTGATGTGGCCGCGCAAAGCTGCCCCAGTTTGAAAACTGTAATCACCATAAAGGCAACGGGTGCCAAGGTAGAGATGCACCCGGGTCGTGACATTTGGTATCACGAAGAAGCCGCCAAAGTGTCAGCACACTGCCCTGCCGAAGTCATGGACGCGGAAGACCCATTGTTCATTCTCTACACCTCAGGCTCAACGGGCAAGCCAAAGGGCGTGCTGCACACCACGGGCGGCTATCTGCTCTGGGCCAGCCTTACGCATGAATGGGTGTTCGATTATCGCCCTGGTGATGTCTATTGGTGTGCGGCAGATATTGGCTGGGTCACAGGCCATACCTATATTCTTTATGGCCCCCTCGCCAACGGCGCGACAACCCTCATGTATGAAGGCGTGCCCAATTGGCCCGATGCCAGCCGCATTTGGCAGGTGGTTGATCGTCACAATGTGCAGACCATCTTTACCGCGCCCACCGCGCTGCGCGCCTTGATGCGCGATGGAGATGAATTTGTTACAAAAACATCCCGCAAATCACTGAAATTACTTGGAACTGTTGGAGAGCCGATCAACCCAGAGGCTTGGCGCTGGTATCACAAGGTCGTTGGCGAAGGCCGTTGCCCGATTGTGGACACATGGTGGCAGACTGAAACGGGCGGCGCGCTGATCGCCCCCTTACCCGGCGCGACAGACCTGAAACCCGGCAGCGCAACCAAGCCCCTGCCCGGCATCGTCCCCCAATTGGTCGACGCCGAAGGCCAAGTGCTTTCGGGCGCAACCGATGGCAATTTGTGCATCACGCAAAGCTGGCCGGGGCAAATGCGCACGGTTTGGGGGGATCATCAGCGCTTTTTTGAGACATATTTCACCACTTATCCCGGCAAATATTTCACTGGTGATGGCTGTCGGCGCGATGAGGATGGCTATTATTGGATCACGGGCCGCGTGGATGATGTGATTAATGTTTCAGGCCACCGCATGGGCACGGCGGAAGTGGAAAGCGCGTTGGTGCTTCACCCCAGTGTTGCCGAGGCCGCTGTGGTGGGCTTCCCGCATGATATTAAAGGGCAAGGCATTTACGCCTATGTCACGCTTAACGCGCATGAGACGCCCAATGATGACCTACGCAAGACATTGGTCGCGTGGGTGCGGAAAGAAATTGGGCCCATTGCCACGCCCGATGCCATTCAATTTGCGCCGGGGCTGCCCAAAACGCGATCGGGCAAGATTATGCGGCGCATTTTGCGTAAAATTGCCGAAGGAGATGTCAGCAGCTTGGGAGATACATCCACGCTGGCGGACCCGAGCGTCGTCGATGACCTCGTGGCCAACCGTGTCTCATGATCGGCTTTGATGGCTCCTCCATCGCGCAGACGATTCAACTCGCGCTGACGCCCATCTTCATTCTAGTTGCCATTGGCAATTTCATGAATGTCCTGACGGGGCGTTTGGCGCGGATTGTTGATCGGTCACGCCATTTGCAGGGGCTGCATGTTGCCACCAAAGGCCCCGAGCATGACAAGTTGGTCGACGAGCTTCGCCAAATTGATGTGCGGATAAAATTGATTAACCGTGCCGTCCTGCTGCTGGTGATTGCAGCAATTACCGTCGGGATCACGGTGGGCATGTTGTTTATCGAACGCCTTACCCATGCCGAGCTCGATGTGCTGATTGCCAGCACCTTTTTCGGAGCGGTTCTATTGCTGATGCTCGCGCTCGTCACATTCCTGCGCGAAACACGGATTGCCACCGCTCAGCTGCGCATCCCTGAGACATTTTTGGAGTTGGATCGCTAAAGCAACGCTGCGCGCTGCTATTTTAACAACACCAATTCCTCTGCCATGCTGGGGTGCAGTGCCACAGTGTCATCAAAGGCTTGCTTGGTCAGTCCTGCTTTTACAGCGATAGCCGCGGCTTGCAGAATTTCGGCAGAATCTGGCCCAATAAGGTGCAAGCCGACAACCTTCTCATCCACGCCTGCGGTCACCATTTTATACAGCCCGCGCTCCATCCGGCCTGACACAACGTTTTTCATCGGACGAAAATCGCTGCGATAGACTTTGACACTTTGACCAAATTGGGCGCGCGCCTCTTCTTCCGTTAGGCCCACGCCGGCCAAAGGCGGGCTGGAAAACACGGCAGTTGGAATGGCGTGATAATCCACTGTCCGAGGCATATTGCCAAAAACAGTATCGGCAAAAGCGTGCCCCTCTCGAATGGCAACCGGCGTTA
>JAGWVG010000176.1 GCA_018970965.1 Alphaproteobacteria bacterium
ATGCCGGGGACCATTTCGTTCTTGATGCGGATGTTGGCAAAGGTGCCGCGCATCATAACATCATGATGGCCGCGACGCGCGCCATAAGAGTTAAAGTCCGCCTTAGAAACTTGATGCTCCATCAACCACTTACCAGCCGGGCTATCCGCCTTGATCGAGCCAGCCGGGCTGATGTGATCGGTCGTGATGCTATCGCCCAAAATCGCCAGCGGCTTAGCTTCAACAATATCAGCCACCGGCGCCGGCGTCATCGACATGCCATCAAAATAGGGCGGGTTAGCGACATAGGTAGAGCCTGCGCGCCACTTATAGGTTTCCGACCCTTCAACATTAATGGCCTGCCAGTGCTTATCGCCCTGATAAACATTGGCGTAGCGCGCGAGGAACATGTCACGATCAATGCACGCCGACATGGCCGAGGCCACTTCCTGATTGGTGGGCCAGATATCCTTCAGATAAACGTCCTGCCCATCTTTGCCCTTGCCAATGGGCGTCGACACGAAATCTTCAATCACCGTGCCCTTCAACGCATAGGCGACAACCAGCGGCGGCGAGGCCAAGAAGTTGGCGCGCACATCCGGCGAAACGCGGCCTTCAAAGTTGCGGTTGCCCGACAAGACCGAGGCAGCCACGATATCGCCGCCATTAATCGCCTTGGAAATCGGCTCAGCCAGCGGACCGGAATTGCCGATGCAGGTGGTGCAGCCATAGCCCACCAAGTTAAAACCAATCGCATCAAGATGCGTCTGCAGGCCCGCCTTGTTGAGATAATCCGTCACCACTTGCGAGCCGGGGGCGAGCGACGTCTTGACCCAGGGCTTGGGCTTCAGGCCCAGCTCATTGGCCTTTTTGGCGACGAGGCCGGCCGCGACGAGAACGCCGGGGTTCGAGGTATTGGTGCAGCTGGTAATCGCGGCAATCACAACATCGCCATCGCCAATGTCATGATCCTTGCCTTCAACGGCCACACGCTTGAAGCCATTATGCTTGTAAACCTCGGCCAGATCCTTGTTGAACACATCGTCCACATTGGGCAGCGCCACGCGATCTTGCGGACGCTTCGGCCCGGCAAGCGACGGGACAACGGTGGACATATCCAGTTCCAGCGTATCGGTGAAGATCGGGTCGGTGCCATTGGGGTCGAGCCACAGGCCCTGTTCCTTGGCATAGGCTTCGACCAGCGCGATCTGATCTTCATCGCGACCCGTCAAACGCATATAATCCAGCGTCTTATCATCAATGCCGAAGAAGCCGCAGGTCGCGCCATATTCCGGCGCCATGTTCGCCAGCGTCGCACGATCGGCGAGCGACAAATGCTCCAGCCCCGGGCCAAAATATTCGACGAAGCGGCCCACCACACCCTTGGCGCGCAGCATTTGCGTGCAGGTGAGAACCAAGTCCGTCGCGGTGACGCCTTCGGGCAAACGGCCCGTCAGCTTGAAGCCGACGACTTCGGGGATAAGCATCGAAACAGGCTGGCCAAGCATAGCCGCCTCTGCCTCAATACCGCCCACGCCCCAGCCCAGCACGCCCAGGCCGTTGATCATCGTCGTGTGGCTGTCTGTCCCCACGCAGGTGTCAGGATAAGCGATCGTGGCGCCCGAAGCATCTACAGACGTCCACACCGCTTGCGCGATATGTTCCAGATTGACCTGGTGGCAAATGCCCGTGCCCGGAGGAACGGCCTTAAAGTTCGACAGCGACTTTGAGCCCCATTTCAGGAAGTCATAGCGCTCGCCATTGCGGTAATATTCAATTTCCACATTTTGTTCGAACGCCTTGGGGTGGCCGAATTCATCGACCATGACCGAGTGGTCAATCACCAAGTGGACAGGCACGAGCGGATTGATCTTCGACGTATCGCCACCCAGCTTTGCAATGGCATCGCGCATGGCCGCCAAATCAACAACGCAGGGCACGCCCGTAAAATCCTGCAGCAGCACGCGGGCTGGGCGATATTGAATTTCGTTCTGCGATTCCTTGGGGTTCTTCTGCCAATCGACCAAGGCCTGAATATCGCTGGTGGCAACGGTAAAGCCGCCATCTTCAAAGCGCAGCAGATTTTCCAGCAGCACCTTCATCGAGAACGGCAGGCGCGACACATCGCCCAGCTTTGCCGCCGCTTTTTTGAGCGAATAATAAGCGTAGCTCTTGCCCCCAACGGTCAAAGTATCGCGGGTGCCGAGTGTATCTTGGCCAGTGGTCGTCATGTGATGCGCGTCCTCATTCGTCGCTGAAATGCCCCGCGCCGGTGGGGAGGACGAGGCCGAAAAAACAGCCCCTAAACCCGGCGAAAAGCAGGTTGAAATCGCAGGCAGAGCCGTTGCGGCGAAAGGGCGGGAGAGTCAAGGGTGGATGGGGGGGGGTATTGGGCGTTGCGAAACGTCAGGCGACGTGATTGCCCCGCATTCGCAAGCCCCGGCCTTGGCCAGAAGCGGGCGGTATCGAGTAAAATGACAAGGCTGAAAGTGAATGGTGCCGGCTGCAGGATTCGAACCCGCGGCCCCCTGATTACAAATCAGGTGCTCTACCAACTGAGCTAAGCCGGCACGCTGGGTGCGCCTCTAGCCTTAAATGCAGCCAAAGGTCCAGCCCTCTGTGCGGGCAATTTCATCTGTCAGGCCTTTGGGTGTCCAAAGACGCGGATCTGCGGCGACCGCGCGGAGCCATGCGGCGGAGAGCAGGGCATCTGTCGCATGATCGTTATAGCGTGCCAAAGGCACGTGCGGGCGGCTGCCCAGCGCGGCCAGAGCCGCATCAAGCGCTGCGCCATCGCGCATTTTACTGCGCCCCGCGCGCAAGCCCGCGGCGCGGGCCGCGAGGCTGGTGTAAATTTCTACAATCACGGGGCCTGATGCTGGCAGCGGATCAAAAGGCCAGACCGGCACTTGGCCGCGCAGCCGATGCAACACGCGCATGCCTGTGAGGCTGGATTTACCGACTTGCGCCGCGCCGACCAGATTGAAGCAGCTATAGGGCGAAAGGCCCATGGCCTTTTGCACGCCCTCACACACACGCAGACGGCCTCGGCCCGCGCCAAATAAATCGCCACAATCGCCCATTTGGCGAAAATGGCGGCGCGCCTCTTGATGCGAAATGAAGGCCGTGGCGGACAGGTGCGGATCTTCCGCCGCCAGTGCCTCCACGAATGCCCAGAGCGCAGAGCCATGATCGGGCGAGGCCTGCCAGCCGGGGAAATAGGCGCCATGATCAACAAATGGAAAAGCAGGTGAAAGATCGAGCCCAATCAATATGCGGGCGCCCGATTGGGCGAACCCGGCGATCCAATCCCCCACATCCGCGCGCGACCAGCCTCCCTGTCGCGCAATAAGGCGTGGGGCCTCGCCCCCCTGCTCTGCCAGCGCGACGGCAAGGCCAGCCGGGCGCGCGACGGCCTGGCCCGACCAATCAATGGCTATAAAGGCTTCAAAATTTGTCAGTTGGCCTGCCCCAGCTCGCCACATTTGCGGGCGTTATACACGCCTTTTTTAGACCAACAGCGGCGTGCCATGCTGGGCAAAGGTGCAACAGGCATCGGCGCATCGGGCTGGAGGATATCAAATTGCGCCTCGCCCTCCGCCTTGAGGCTGGCCCGCAGCGCCCCTAGCTGCGTCATCGCGAACGCTGCCAATTGACCCCGCGGCACGACAAGCGCTGCGCGGCCAATTTGCCCGGCTGTGTTGCAAAAGGCAGG
Source organism: Alphaproteobacteria bacterium (assembly GCA_018970965.1). GTDB lineage: Bacteria > Pseudomonadota > Alphaproteobacteria > Sphingomonadales > Sphingomonadaceae > Aquisediminimonas. Next base: position 3,695 of record JAGWVG010000176.1, read on the forward strand.
CTGGTTGGTGACCGTGGAATAGGCACTGGTGGTGCGCGTGGCGAATTGATCTAACGCCGCTTGCGCGTCCTTGGCGGGATTGATTGTGCGCATAAAATAGGCTGCCAGCGTGCGAAAGGCCGCTGCAAGCTCTGCCGCATGGTTGCTCAGCAGCGCGTTGTAATTGCTGGTCGTCAACAGCGTGGGATATTGGCTGTGGCATTGTAGGGCGCCAAGCAGCAGGCCTTGCCGCAAACTCCAGACAAGCACAGCCTTTTGCTCGGCCGATGTTGCGCCGGCCAGCTGCGGATCAAATTCAGGGTCTGGCGCAGAGAGGGTGGGCGCTGGGATGACAGGCGATTTGTAAAATACTTGGGCCGAAACTGGCCCAGCAAGACAAACAAGTCCCAAAAAGATGCGGGCATATCGCAGCGCGCGCATGAGCAAAGCGTCCTTATCCCAACGGAAGGCCC
>JAGWVG010000177.1 GCA_018970965.1 Alphaproteobacteria bacterium
TGTGACATTGCGAAGTGGAAGGGCCCGCTTCATCGCTGCACCTTCTATGGCAATAAAGAGGTTGGAAAGCGCCTGAACGCAATGCTGGAGATGGGCGCATCCAAGCCTTGGCCAGATGCGCTGCAGGCCTTTACCGGCAAGCGTGAAATGGATGGCACCGCGATGATTGCCTATTTCAAGCCGCTGATGACCTGGCTGCAAACGCAGAACAAGGGCAAGAGCTGCGGCTGGTAAATTAAAGGGCTCGGGCAGGTCAAACTGCCCGGCCTTACCAGTCGTTAAGCGTTGCGCGCCATCAACCCGCCATCCACCGGGATGATGGCGCCCGTCACATAGCTGGAGGCGGGCAGCGCAAGATTGAGTGTCATATGCGCAACTTCCTCGGGCAGGCCATAGCGCCGCAGGGCTGTCCGCCGGCGCGCGAAAACGGCCTTATCGGCATCATCGACTTTGGCGGTCATGCCCGTCAAAATTGGGCCGGGGCAGATGCAGTTGACGGTGATTCCCTCTTTGCCCAGATCAACCGCCAGCCCCCGCGTCAGGCCTACCACCCCGCTTTTGGCGGCAACATAGGGCGTGTTGCCGGGTGTTGCGCCAAGCCCTTCGGTTGAGGCGATGTTGATGATCCGCGCCGCATCGCTTTTGCGCAACCAAGGCAGCGCCGCACGCACCATGCGCTGATGCGCGGTGAGCATGGTTGCCACGGCGCGATCCCAAATCACATCATAGTCTTGCCCGCCATCCAGCGGGCAAAAGCTCGACACGCCAGCGTTGTTGACGAGAATGTCGATCCCGCCAAAGCTGGCAGCGATGTCTGCGACCACGCGGCCAATCGCAGCGCCATCCGAGACATCAAGCGCAAAGCCGCGCGCAGCGGCAAAGCCGGCGTCGACAATCTCTGCAACAACAGCATCGCAGGCAGCTTGATCCAAATCCGTCACAGCAACTTGAGCGCCTTCGCGCGCAAAGAGATGCGCCGTCGCCCGGCCCATGCCAGAGGCGGCTCCCGTGATGATAGCTGTACGTCCCGCGACCGAGCGGCTCAGGGGTTGATAAGGTGCCATATCCTCTCCTCTTGTGCGGCAGACTAGCGGCGCCTGCCCTGCGCACAAGGGAAAGAGCGATCACCGGAAGGGCGGCTCGTTAAAGGCACGCAGCTTGCGGCTGTGGAGCTTGGCGCCTTCCGCCTTTAATTGGCGACAGGCTTCAATGCCAATCAGCAAATGTTCGGCAATCGCGCGCTCGTAAAAACGGTTGGCTTGGCCAGGCAGTTTCAACTCACCATGCAACGGCTTGTCTGACACGCAGAGCAACGTCCCATATGGCACGCGGAAGCGATAGCCTTGGGCGGCAATGGTTGCCGATTCCATATCAATGCCAATTGCGCGGGATTGCGAGAAGCGCAGCGCGGATTTGGAATAGCGCAATTCCCAATTGCGATCATCCGTCGTTACAATTGTGCCAGTGCGGAGCCGCGCCTTCAGGGCTTCGGCGCTTTCGCCCGAGACAATCTCGGCCGCCTTCGCCATCGCCAACTGCACTTCGGCAATGGCGGGAATGGGGATTTCCGGCGGCAAGAGATCATCCAGCACATGGTCATCACGCAAATAAGCATGGGCCAGCACAAAGTCGCCAATGCGCTGGCTGGCGCGCAGGCCGCCGCAATGGCCAATCATCAACCATGCTTCGGGCCGCAGAACGGCGAGGTGGTCGGTAATGGTTTTGGCGTTAGACGGGCCGACGCCGATATTGACCAAAGTGATCCCGCTCTTATCCGGCGCGCACAGATGCCAAGCGGGCATTTGATGCCGCCGCCAAGCGCTGTCTGCCACGGTGCTCAAGGGGTCTTCGGTCTGCTCCGTCACGGTCACGCCGCCGGGGCAGGACAACATTGTATAGCCGCTGTCCGTCCCCAATTGGCTGCACGCCCAGCGGACGAACTCATCGACATAGCGGTGATAGTTGGTGAACAAGATATAGTGCTGCACATGCTCTGGCGGCGTCCCCGTATAGTGCCGCAGCCGCGCCAGTGAAAAATCGGTGCGCAGCCCATCAAAGAGCGAAAGAGGGTGCGGGAAATTGGGATCTGCGCTCAACAAGCCATCGGCAATTTCGTCGCCAATCTCGGCAAGCTCGGTCGAGGGGAAGCAGCGTGCCAGATCAATCGCGCGGACATCGCCAAACTCAGTCCCTGCATCCAGCACATAGGGGAAGGGAATTTCTTGGCGGCCCTGCCGCGCTTCGACCACAACGCCGTAATCGGCAATCAAGATATCAATTTGTTCGGCCAGATAATCGCCAAATAAAGAGGGCTTGGTGACACTGGTAACATAATGGCCTGGTGATGGCAGGCGGCCAAAGGAGCGTTGCGGCTCAGCACTATCGGTATCACCCGACCATGTCAGATGAATTTCGGGATAGGCATAGCGGCCCTCGGTTCGGGCTGCCGGATCGGGCAAAGTACCTTCGGCAATATAGGCCTCAATATCATCGCGCAGATGTTTGACCGAGGCGCGGAAAAGCTGGTCCAGCTGGGCCACAATTGTGCGGCCATTGGTTATTTTTGTCTGTGTTTCCATCGGGGAGATTTACACAAAGCGACCCATAATCGCAAGCTGGCGGCATTGGCGCATAAAAAAGGGGACGGCGTTGCCCGCCGTCCCCACTTCCCTCTCCCAGGAAAATCTTAAAGCTGCTCTAGCATATATTCCGCAGAACTCACGCGAAATTCGCCGGGCGCTTCAACAAAAAGATGTTCAACCGTACCATCGTTGACAACCATTGCAAAACGCTGGCCGCGGCCGCCCATGCCAAATTTGCTGCCATCCATTTCAAGGCCAACGGCCTTTACGAAATCACCATTGCCGTCGGCCAGCATATCCACCTTGCCATCAACGCCCGAGGCTTTGCCCCACGCGCCCATCACAAAGGCATCGTTGACGGCGGTGCAGGCAATCACATCAATGCCCTTGGCCTTCAGTGCATCAGCCTTGTCCACAAATCCGGGCAAATGCTTGGCCGAGCAGGTGGGCGTGAACGCGCCGGGCACCGAAAACAGCGCCACGCGCTTGCCAGCAAAGAATTCGGCTGACGGCACCGGCTGCGGACCTTCGGCGGTCGGCTGGATGAATGTTACTGCGGGAAGCTTATCACCAACTGCAATCGTCATGATCTGGTCCTCTTCAAAAATCGTGTCTCGCCTATATCAAGCACAGCCAAGTCCGCAACATGACAATAGGGTCAGCCGCTGGAACCGGGCGCACACCAGGGCTGGCGCGGACCTCCCCGATAAGGCCGTGCAAGCCCCTCGCGCACCAGCACCATGCCCAGCGATTGGCCATTCCGCATCAAAAGGCGCAGCTTGCGGCCATAGCGGTCTGTATCGCGCGTAATGCGGCCAAGGGTCACAGGCCCGGCATTGAGCAACGCCTGCAGCCGTAAAGTGGCCGCCTGGCCCAGCTCTGCCTCTGCTGGGCAGCGCGGCGGATGTGTCTCGGGCGCATCAATATCTGCCACGCGAATTTTCTCGCCAGCCAGCCACACGGTGTCGCCATCGACCACGCAATTCACCCCGCCGCCGCGAGGGCAAAGGCCAAATTGGGGTTGGGCATTGGGGGAGGCGCCAAAGGCAGGCAAGGCCCAAGCCAAGGCCATCAGCACGAGGGTTTTTACACCATAATTCATAGGGTTGAGCTTGGCATGCCGACCGGGCAATCCAAGCACAACTGATCCCATATTGGCGTGAATATTGACGGGTCTGGACAAGCTTCCCATCTGAGCGCCAATGAGAATTTATAAGGAGACGATTATGCCGTACCTCCCCACCCGCCTGACTTTGCGCCGCACATCGCTGGCCGCTTTTGCGCTGGCATTGGCTGTTTGCGGCACCGGCCCGGCAACCGCGCAGCAAGCCGACCAGCCCTTCAGCCTTGAAGAATCTGGGCGTTTTAACGAGCCTTGGGCCATGGCGTTTTTGCCCGATGGGCGCGCTTTGGTGACCGAGAAGAGTGGCCAGCTGAAATTATGGCGTTCGGGCGGTGCAGTCGTGCCCGTCTCTGGCGCACCGACCGTCTCTTATGCCGGCCAAGGTGGGCTGGGTGATGTGGCGCTGCACCCCGATTTT
>JAGWVG010000178.1 GCA_018970965.1 Alphaproteobacteria bacterium
ACGCGTGGGCCAGCGCTCGATAAGCAGTGTTCATTGTCGCAAATGCGTGGAGAGACGATGACCAAACCCTATGTGCGCCCCGATGTGGAAGCCTTTCTTCAATATTTGAACGCCCAAAATGGGCCAAAGATGCATGAAGTGCCTGTTGCAGATGCGCGATCGATGATGATGGCGATGCGGCATGTCGCTGATGCTGAAACTGGGCCGCTTGCAGTCATCAAAGATCTTGAAATTCCGGGGCCTGCTGGCCCCATTGCGGCCCGGCTTTATGACGCACGGCCAGAACGCGCGGCTGGGCTGGTCATGGTGTTTTATCACGGCGGCGGTTTTGTCATCGGCAATATCGACTCGCACGAGCCCTATTGTGCCGAAGCCGCACGGCAGCTCGATATCCCGGTCATTTCGATTGACTACCGCTTGGCGCCAGAAGCCCCCTTCCCCGCGGCACCCGATGATTGCGAGGCGGCAACGCGCTGGATTGCTGAAAATATTCCCTGCACAGGCCTGATCCTTTCGGGCGATAGTGCGGGCGGCAATCTGACCGTCGTGACAGCAATGGCTCTGCGCGATGCCCCCGCCGCAAAGCCCGTTGTCGCGCAATATGCTATTTATCCCGCCGTGGCTGAGCATGAACCTTGGCCAAGCTATGCCGCGTTTAAGCAAGGTTATTTGCTGACTGAGGATTCGATGGACTTCTTCATGTCAAGCTATGCTGGCGATGGCAGCTGGCGTGTTGAGCCCCTGCATCATGATCTCAGCGGCATGCCACCAGCAGTGGTTATTACCGCCGGGCTCGACCCATTACGGGATCAGGGGCGTGCTTATGCTGGGCGGTTGATCGAAGCCGGTGTCCAAACGACATATCTCGAAGCCGCAGGGACAATTCACGGCTTTATTTGCCTGCGCAAAGCCATCCCATCTGCGCTGACCGACATCACCAATGGCCTGAATGCGCTTAAAACCTTGCTTCAAAGCCTTGGCCAATGAGTGATCCCTTTCATCACCTGCCCTACCGGCCCTGTGCAGGGATTATGTTGCGCAATTCCGCTGGGTTAATCTTTGTCGGGCAACGCCTCGATAGCAGCAGCGAAGCATGGCAGATGCCACAAGGTGGCGTTGATCCCGGGGAAGACCCGTTGGAAGCGGCCATCCGCGAGTTGGGGGAAGAAGCCGGTGTCGGCCCCCAACATGTTGAGCTTATCGCGCGATCCGCCGGTGAGCATCTTTATGATCTTCCAGCAGACATGATTGGCAAGATCTGGGGTGGCAAATATCGCGGGCAAAGCCAGCATTGGTTTTTGATGGCGTTTCTTGGCAGCGATGCTGACATTAACATTGAAACAGCCCATCCAGAATTTCGCGCCTGGCGCTGGGCCCACCCCAGCGAGTTGGTGGAATTGATCGTTCCCTTCAAGCGGGAGTTATATAGCAATGTCCTCCAAGAGTTCGCAGACCATCTCTGAACCTGTCCATATGAATTGGTGGGAGCGGCATATGGTGCCGCGCCTCATTGGGTGCTGCTGTGCGCAGCCGCAAATTATGAAGGCGCGCAGCCGCGTTGTGCCGCAAGCACAAGGCGATGTCCTAGAATTGGGATGTGGCGGCGGTATTAATTTGGGCTTTTATGATCGCCAAAAGGTAAAGAGCCTCACGGGGCTGGACCCCTCACCCGGTCTGCTCGATCAAACGCGCGCCATGATGCGCGAAACAGGCATGGTCGCTGATATTCATACAGGCATTGGCGAGGCGATGCCCTTTGACAATGCGTGCTTTGACACGGTTTTGGTGACTTTCACGCTGTGCTCCGTTCATGATCCAAAACAAGTCTTGGCGGAAATGCGCCGTGTGCTGAAACCTGGTGGAAAAGTGCTGTTTCTTGAACATGGCCGCGCGCCGGATGCAGATGTCCAAAAATGGCAGCGGCGCATTGAGCCGATTTGGAAGCGCATTGGTGGCAATTGTCACCTGACGCGTCCGATTTCAGACAGCTATGCAGAAGCAGGCTTTCAAATTGCCCATGCCGAAAAGGCATATATGCCCAAAACGCCGCGCCCCTTTGGCTGGATAGAATGGGGTGAAGCGCGGATTTAGCCGCAATGCGTGCAGGCTGCGCCTGCCTTGACGGGCCAGGTGCAGTTTGCGCAAATCTCGTGACCGCCTTCTTCAAGGCCGTGCGTCAGGCTGACGCGCTCATCAAAAACAAAGCATGCGCCATCCCATAGGCTGTCGCTTTCAGGGATTTTCTCGAGATAATTCAGGATCCCGCCTTTTAAGTGAAAGACATTGCTCAGCCCTTGCTGGCGCAGAAAGGCGGTGGATTTTTCACAGCGAATGCCGCCTGTGCAGAACATAGCGATTTTAGGGGCTTTGCTAAGTTTGGCTTTGTTTTCCTCAAACCATTTAGGAAATTCGCCAAAGCTTTTGGTCTTTGGGTCTAATGCGCCCCGAAAACTGCCAATTGCGACTTCATAATCATTGCGCGTATCAATGACGATGGTCTCAGGATCGTTGATCAGGGCATTCCAATCTTCGGGTTGAACATAGGTGCCCACATCGCGCGCCGGATCAACTTCGGGCAACCCGAGTGTCACAATTTCCTTTTTGAGCCGAACTTTCATCCGCTGAAATGGCCAATCTTCAGCAGCGGAATATTTAACATCCAATTCTGCGCATCCCGGAAGTGCACGGATGGCCGTAATCACTTCTGCTAGTCCTGCCTCAGAGCCGGCAATTGTTCCGTTAATTCCCTCACGGGCAAGCAGCAACGTTCCCCGAATGCCCGCCGCAAGGCACTGGGCCTTAAGCGGCCCCTGCAGGGCAGCAGGATTCTCAAATGGGGCGAAGCAATACAGAGCGGCTACGGTCAACATGACTGCGCGCTTGCCCCAGAAGATGGGGCTTAGGCAAGCACCAGAACATTATTGGCACGCGCCATCGCTTTATCGATGGTCAGGCTGAACATCTGATGCCCGCCCGTGCGATCCAATAATGCACCAAAACGAGCAGCGGCATCCCCCGTCATTGCTTTCGCCTGGGCCTGCGCCGCTGCAAACATCCATACCGCGTGCGGCGCACTGCCCCGCTTCATCTCAACCCCATGAAAAGGATAAGCAACTGCGCCAAGCGAAGGATGTACCCGCCGCGCGCCATCATCCGACACAATATCGCCTGTCACATGCATTGCTGCCCATGCATTAAATGCCGCAATGTCCGCCGCAAGGCCGGGTGTCCAATCACGGAAAACAAGCGAAAGCACGGCCTCAAGTGTTTCGGGGATGGCATCATTGGCTACATAATCAGTGCCATAGCCGGGATATTCCCCATCCGGGATTGCGGCGAGATTCATCCGCTCAGTCCAGCGATAGAGATTTGGAGCCTTTTTCTTCATCAGATCCGCCGGCACCGGATCGCGCCCCAAATGCGCAAAGAAAGACGCCATCATCCCGAAATCACCGCGACACGGACGACCACCGAGCAGATAGGGGTGATGCTGAAAATGCTCATCCAGTGCATCCAGCCAATCCATATAAGGCGCCTCTAACGCCGCTACGGTTTCTGGAAAAACGCCTAAATTGGGCAGAAAGCTTGAGAAAAAGCACATCAAATCGCCTGCCATTTTGCGGCGATCTGCACGGCTTTGCCCCGCCACAGCTGCGCGACCAAATTCAGCCTGTAAAAACGCTTCCTGATCTGCGCGATATGTCCAGCGATAATGCATCGCCAGCGGCATAAAATATTCGGAACCGACGCCATCAAAAAGCGCGGAAACCGCCTTCTGCACGGGCGTAACCGGGTCTAGAACAGGTTCGGCATAGCGGGCTTCGAGGAGATCGATGATATCACCGCTGTCCTGCAAAATTTCTCCCGCCGGTGTTTCAACAACGGGCACAACCATATGCCCGACAGCCGGCAAGATCCGCATCCCAAAATCGGGGTCAGAAGGGTAGCGCTCTTGATAAGGCAGGCCCTTTTTAATGAGGTAAGACCGCATTTTGCCCGAATAAAGCGAATGGGCCGCGCCCCATAAGGTGTACGTCATTTACCTATCCCCTGCCCCTATTTTCCTCTTCGATTAAGCCGCTTTTTTTGCCTGACGGAAGCGATGAAGCA
>JAGWVG010000179.1 GCA_018970965.1 Alphaproteobacteria bacterium
GGTCACGCTGGGAAATTTTGACGTATCCCGGTGTGTGGGCATTGGCATTGCACCGTGTGGCGCATTGGCTGTTTGAAGCTGAGCTGTTTTTTCTCGCCCGCTTCATCAACCATTTTTCCCGCTTTTTAACGGCAATTGACATCCACCCCGGTGCCAAAATCGGCAAAAACTTCTTCATCGACCATGGCTTTGTGGTCATTGGGGAAACTGCAGAAATTGGCGATAATGTAACGATTTATCAGGGCGCGACCTTAGGGGGCACAAACCCGACCAATGGCGAGGGTGGTAAACGGCACCCAACCATTGAGGATGATGCGATTATCAGCCTTGGTGCTGCAGTCCTTGGCCCGATTACAGTCGGAAAACGGGCGCGTATTGCGGCCAATGCGGTCGTGACAAAGGATGTGCCCGAGGGGGCGACAATGGTTGGCATTCCCGCCCGTCCCTTGGTGATTGATGCGCAAGACTATCAAAAGCCTTTCATGCCCTATGGCACTCCGTGTCGGGAACAATTTGATCCCGCCACGCAGCAGTTGGAAATATTGCGCTGCGAGGTTGAGCGTTTGCAAAAGCAATTGGCTGAGTTGGCTGATGCGCGCGATGCGGCAGGCCAGCGGACCAGCGCTTAATGGGTGTGGTTGCACCGTTTCCGCTTTCGGTTGGCGGGCAGGTGGCATTTGATCGCGCAGAATTGACTCGCATTCTGGATCTTTATGGGCGGATGGTCGCAGCGGGCCATTGGCGCGACTATGCGATGGATATGGGCAAAGAGGCGGCTGTGTTCAGCGCCTATCGCCGCGCGGCAGAGCGGCCAGAATTCCGCATTGAAAAGCGCCCCGCTTTGCGCAACCGGCAAGGCCAATGGGCGTTAATTGGTGAACATGGCGTTGTGCTGCGGCGCGGGCATGAGCTGGGGCCCGTGCTTGCCCCAGTAGAGCGCCGACTTATGAAGCTGGTTGCGGAATAAGGTTGGCGGCTGGAGGCAGGCGGCTCTGCATGCCTTCTGGCAACAGCGCCACCAGATAGGCGCGCACATTGTGCCAAAAGGCCGAGAGCAGCAGCAACGCCGAGCCAATCAACAACGCTGTAATCGCCACATTCAGGCTTACAGCCCCAAATTCTCGAAACAGCGTGCCCATGGCCGCCAGAACATAAGCAAGGGCTGACACCATCAGCGCGCGACGATCAATAACCAGGGCAACGGCGCCCAGCGCCAGATAGATAGCCAGCACCAGCGCGGCTACGGCTGGCGACGCATCGCCCCGCGTAATGCCCAGCATTGCGAAAATAGGATGCACAATCATTGGGGCAGCCAGCAAATGCAGCCAAAAAGCAACATCCGCGCGGCGGGTTTTGCGATCTCGGTCAGATAAGTCCCAATACATTGCAAATCCAAAGATCAGCAGGCCGGCAATCAGCAAGGCCGGATAAAGAATGTGGCTATCAAAAACAGGCAAGGCCGCCGCCAATAGCGACAGGCCAACACCCGTTATCGCCCCGACGCCAGCGGCAATGGTGATGGGAACGTGAAACCGCCGCCAATGGAGCCAAGCGGAGCCCGCGCTGATCGCCGCTGACAAGGCTGCCAAGGCCATGCCCGTGCGATTGCTGCCATCCACATAGCCTTGGGGGATGAGTATCAACAGCGTTGTTGCAAAGGATCCGCCAACAAATGCCATCAGCAGCAAGATGCTGGGCAGCGCCATACGGCGGCGTGCGGTGAAAAACTCGGCCATGCCCCACGCTGATATTGTGACCAGCGCGGCACCCAGCCAGGGTGCGAAAGAGCCGCCCGCCCAAGCGCAGCCGACCAGAAACAAAATGGCGGCAATCGAGACGAAGATATCGTTGAAGCTGGTGATCAGCCGAAACTGCTCTTCATCGGCCAGCGGGGCGTTGCGCAAAGCGGATATATGGCTGCGCAGGGCATCTGCAGCTTCGGGCGTTATGGCGCCTGCTGCGACTGCTGATTGAAGATCCGTCTCGCTGTACATTGCGCCACCCTCTCACTGTGTGAGGGGGATAATACACCCGCTGTCTTACAAATGCAATACAGCGGGTGTTTATGCCTGAGGCGAGATTAATTGCCCTGAAGCCGCTGGATAGCCGCCATGGACTGTTCCGCACCTGATTGCGGGACTGTTTCGCCCGTGCGGTCGCTGATCTTGGCCCAATGTTCGGCGACAGCTTCGGGGGTGCGCTGGCCTTCGGGCAGAGCAACGCCGCGCGTCATCGTGATGTTCGCTGTATGGAAGAAGCCACCGCCAGCACCCATGATGGTGTTGGTCGGGCAATCTTCAGAAACGAGGAAGAGAGCCGCCGGGACAACATTTACTGGGTTGAACGCCTTAAAGGCTTCTTCGGGCATAATATCTTCAGTCATGCGCGTGCCAGCGAGCGGCGCAATCGTGTTGACCTTGATGTTGTTTTTCGCGCCTTCAAGATACAGCGACTTGGTAAAGCCCGCGAGGCCGAGCTTGGCCGCACCATAGTTGGTTTGGCCGAAATTGCCGTAGAGGCCAGTTGACGAGGCTGTCATCAAGATGCGGCCATAATTCTGCTCGCGCATCGTTTCCCAAACGGCTTTGGTGGCATAAGCCGAACCCAGCAGGTGGACCTTCACGACAAGATCAAAATCCGCCATTTCCATCTTGGTAAAGCTTTTGTCGCGCAAGATGCCGGCATTGTTGATCAAGATGTGAACACCGCCCCAAGCCTCTTTCGCCTTGGCGACCATATCTTGCATCTGCTCAAACTCAGCGACGTTGCCGCCGTTTGACATGGCTTCGCCGCCAAAGGCTTTGATTTCTTCAACCACCTTGAGCGCCGCATCTGAATGGCCTGTGCCATCGCGCGCGCCACCCAAGTCGTTGACGACAACCTTGGCGCCACGACGCGCCAGCTCCAGCGCATATTCTCGGCCCAAGCCGCCGCCTGCGCCTGTTACAATCGCAACCTTGCCGGTAAAATCGATGCTCATGTCCTGCTCCCTTGAAGCGAAAAATCGATGCCGCTGCTTACCGCCCCGCCCAGCCATGTCCAGCGGTTGATGACGGACGTTACGGCACCCTGCCTGTCTGCCTGCTTTTTGGCAGATTTGCACGGCTGATTCGCCTCTCCAATGCGTCTGGCTTGACCTTTTAGGTGCTTCTCTATTGGGTGGCACGATGCGTGATGCCCGGATCTTGACCTGGTTGTTGGCCGACCCCGCCCGCCAAACCGAGCTGCGCGTCGACCAAATGGCCGCTGTCCGTCAGATTGCGGCCGCAGAAGGGCTGGACGCTGCGCTCGAGGCAAGGTTGGCGGGGTTGGCGACTGCGTCTGCCGTGGTGGACCCAGCCGCTGATGTGTGCCGCGCAGCAGCGAATTTGTTTGGCGTAGGAGATTTGGATAGGGGCCTGTTTCGGCTGTGGCACATTCATAGCCTGATTTTACAGGGCCAAACCCAAGCTGGTTTTTGGGATGCGGTCCGGCGCGAGGCGCGCCGCCAAGCGGTGACTGCATGTGTCAGCCGAGCCTTGCGGCTATGTTTTCATCTCTTTGAAACGCCAGTCGACACGTATCTGGCGTGGCAGGGGCAGCGGGCAGATATCTTCTTTCTCGGCCGGCTGCTCGCGCGCAATGGCGCGGGGGAAGAAACTGCGCGGGTGCTGCGGGCTGCATTTAAATGGCGGGCGCGATGGCTGGCACATAGGGCGAGCGCGAGACGCGAAGACATATAGGATTTTAGTTGCCGCCCCCGTGCGCGCCGGAGCCCATGCTCCAATTACCTGCTCAAGGCACCAAGCGTCGGGAGCAAATCCCCAAAATGATCAATAATTGCGCTGGCCCCCATTGTTTCTGCGGGCTGATGTAAAAAGCCAAAGCGCACAGCAATGCTGGGGAGGCCCGCAGCGTGCGCAGCATGCACGTCATGAATGGAATCGCCTACAAATACTGCGCGGCCCCCGCCACAGCGACGGACCATTTCGTGCAATCCATCCGGCTCTGGCTTGCCACGCCCTTGCCCCATCGTATCGCCGCCAATTACAGTGACGAAGCGATCCAATAGGTTCAAGCGATCAAGCAATTTGACGGCCAGCGCTTCGAATTTGTTTGTCACGA
>JAGWVG010000180.1 GCA_018970965.1 Alphaproteobacteria bacterium
CGACGATCTTGCCGGTCTGGCCGACCTGATAGTCGTTGGGCACATAGCCGGCGTCCACTGCCGCACGGCTTGCGCCAACAGCGGCGCCCAGCTTATCGGCCAGAGGGAAGATGGTGGCTTGGAACGTTTCTGAGTCCTTCAGCGCGCGACCACCCGAAACGATGATCTTGGCCGAGGTCAGCTCCGGACGCTCCAGCTTGACGATTTCAGCGCCGACAAATGACGAAATGCCAGCATCACCCTTGCCCGAGACAGCTTCAACTGCGGCGGAACCGCCTTCTGCTGCAGCCTTGGCAAAAGCTGTGCCGCGCACGGTGATGACCTTTTTCGCATCGCTCGATTGAACCGTGGCAATTGCGTTGCCGGCATAGATCGGGCGCGTGAAGGTGTCGGTGCTTTCAACCGACAAGATATCGCTGATCTGCATGACATCCAGCAGGGCGGCAACGCGCGGCGCGATGTTCTTGCCATGGGCTGTCGCCGGGAAGAGAACGGCATCATAGCCGCCCATCAAATCGGCAATCAACGGCGCGACATTTTCTGCCAGCTGATTGGCATAAGCGGCATCATTAGCCACCAGCACCTTGGCGACACCCGCCACCTTGGCGGCTGCCTGAGCGACAGCGTCACAGCCATTGCCAGCGACAAGCACGTGCACATCGCCCAGCTTTGCACCTGCGGTCACAACGGCGAGCGTCGCATCCTTCAGCGCGGCATTATCATGTTCGGCGTAAACGAGAACGCTCATGCGGCTACTCCCATTTCCTTAAGCTTGGCGACCAGTGCGTCCGCATCAGCAACCTTGATGCCAGCCGAGCGCACGGGCGGTTCGGTGACTTTCAGCGTCTTCAGGCGCGGGCTAACGTCTACACCATAATCGGCGGGCGTCTTCTGCGCGAGCGGCTTAGACTTGGCTTTCATGATGTTCGGCAGTGACGCATAGCGCGGCTCGTTGAGGCGCAAATCGGTCGTCACAATTGCCGGCATCTTGAGGCTTACAGTTTCAAGACCACCATCGACTTCGCGGGTCACATTGACGCTGTCACCAGCAATCTCGACCTTCGAGGCGAAGGTGCCCTGCGGACGGCCCGTCAGCGCGGCCAGCATCTGGCCGGTCTGGTTCGAGTCATCATCAATGGCCTGCTTGCCAAGGATAACGAGGCCGGGGGCCTCTTCGTCCATCACTTTCGCCAGCAGCTTGGCAACGCCCAGCGGCTCAACGTCTTCTGCGACAACCAGGATCGCGCGGTCTGCACCCATGGCGAGCGCCGTGCGAAGTGTTTCTTGCGCCTTGTCCGGCCCAATGGAAACGGCAACGACTTCAGTCGCAACACCTTTTTCCTTCAGGCGAATGGCTTCTTCCACCGCGATTTCGTCGAAGGGATTCATCGACATTTTCACGTTGGCCAGATCCACGCCAGAGCCATCGGGCTTCACGCGCGGCTTCACGTTATAATCGATCACCCGCTTTACCGGGACAAGGATCTTCATCAGGCTCTCCTGTGAATCGCTTTACGTTTACGTCAATGTGGTGTGCACTGCACAAAAAGCTGGGGCTTGGCAAGCCTCAAGCCGCTTTGCGCACTTCCGCCACAATCTTCTTTGCTGCATCGCCCAAATCATTGGCCGGAACGATCGGCAGGCCGGAATTCGCCAGAATATCCTTACCCTGCTGCACATTCGTGCCTTCCAAACGGACGACCAGTGGTACGGAGAGGTTCACTTCCTTTGCGGCAGCGACAATGCCATCGGCAATGATGTCGCATTTCATGATGCCACCAAAGATGTTCACCAAAATGCCCTTTACGGCCGGATCCTTCAAAATAATCTTGAAGGCTGCCGTCACCTTTTCCTTATTCGCGCCACCACCGACGTCGAGGAAGTTGGCCGGGAATTCGCCATTCAGCTTGATGATGTCCATCGTTGCCATGGCAAGGCCAGCGCCGTTCACCATGCAGCCAATATTACCATCCAGCTTGATGTAAGCGAGGTCATATTTCGATGCTTCGATTTCAGCGGGGTCTTCTTCGGTCAGATCGCGAAGCTCAGCCAAATCCTTGTGACGGAACATGGCGTTGCCATCAAAACCAACCTTGGCATCGAGTACAAACAGCTTGTCACCATCCGCCGTCGGGCAGATCGCCAGCGGGTTAATTTCAATCTGCGAGGCATCAGTTGCCAAGAACGTGTCGTACAGACCCTTCAGCACCGATTGCGCTTGCTTTGCGAGATCGCCCGTCAGGCCCAAGGCCTTGGCAACGGCGCGGCCATGATGCGGCATCAAGCCTGAGGCCGGATCAATGGTGATCGTGTGGATTTTTTCCGGGCTGTCATGCGCCACAGTTTCAATGTCCATGCCACCTTCGGTCGAAGCAACCACCGCGATGCGGCTGGTTGCGCGATCGACGAGCAGGGCAAGGTAGAATTCTTTGCCAATGTCGACGCCATCGGTGATGTAGAGGCGCTGAACTTGCTTGCCCGCAGCGCCTGTCTGGATCGTCACCAGCGTGTTGCCCAGCATGTCCTTGGCGTGCGCTTCAACTTCTTCCAACGACTTGGCAAGGCGGACACCGCCCTTGGCGTCAGGCCCAAGTTCTTTAAACTTGCCCTTGCCGCGGCCACCCGCATGGATCTGCGCCTTCACGACATAAAGCGGCCCCGGAAGCTGTTTGGCAGCTGCAACGGCCTCTTCAACCGACATCGCTGGAATGCCCTTCGGCACGGCGACGCCATATTTGGCCAGAAGTTCCTTGGCTTGATACTCGTGAATATTCATTGTCTGCGCGAGTCCCTGCTATTGATGCAGGGCCTAAAGCATAGCCATCGCCATATGGGAAGCCCTACATACCGCTCGTTCTGGGTGGATCATTCTGAAATTGCGCAAGAGAGGCCGGCGCGCGCGGTAATTGTGATGATTTCCGGGTCACGCAGCGCACGCACTTGGCGCCAAAATTCACGCACCCGCATATCGCCCAGCCGTTGCTCATTGATGCGTGAGATATCTGATAAGCGGCGGAGTTGCGCCAGCGACAACCGGTCGATCATGCGGTCGGCCATGCAAGCCGAGGCTTGAGGGGATAATCCGGCATTGATCAAACCATTGCGTAGCCTGGTCTCGGGCGTTGCACATCCCACCAGCAGGGCCGCCAATCCAAAGGCGCTCATCTTCAATGTCTTCACGGCTGATCCTCTCCCATAACCCCAAAGATGAGGGTTATCTTGCTGCTTTGGGGATGACGAGAGCATGAACGCCATTGTATAGGCCCCTCATGTCATTCTGGGCCGGCCTTCTCGTTTTTGGTGTTACCGTGATTTTCATGGAAGGCTTTGCTTATGTTGCGCACCGCTGGCTGATGCATGGGCCAGGCTGGTTTTTGCACAAAAGCCATCATGAACCGCGCGCAGGGCGATTTGAACTGAATGATCTTTACGCGGCGATTTTTGCGATCCCGTCGATCAGCCTATTTTGGTATGGCATTGGCTTGGGCCATGGCGCGCTCTACGCATGGATTGGTGGCGGCATTGCCGCTTATGGCGCGATTTATTTTGGCTTCCACGATGTCATTGTCCACCGCCGCGTGAACATCCGGTACATCCCCGAAAGCGCCTATATGAAGCGTATCATTCAGGCGCACCGGTTGCACCATGTGGTGGAAACCAAGCATGGGACTGTTAGCTTCGGCTTTCTTTGGGCGCCCAAGCCCGAGGCCCTGAAGGCTGAGCTTGCACGTCGCGGCAAAGCCGGGGTGCGCACACCCCGTGCAAAGATTGGCGGTTAGCGACGAGCTTTACTGGCCTGTAAGTGCCGTTTCTGCCTCAGTCATCAGCGTGTTGAGGATTTGTTGAACGCTCTCCTCAGATTTTACCATGCCGACGGATTGTCCGGCCATGACCGATCCATTTTCAACATCGCCTTCAATGACTGCGCGGCGCAAGGCACCTGCCCAGAATTGCTCAATCTCCAGTTGCGCGGCTGCCATATCAACTTCGCCGCGATCGAGCATGCCCGCCACTTGAATCTGCTTGCGGGTAAATTCTTCAGTGCCTGCATTTTTCAACGCACGCACGGGAATGA
>JAGWVG010000181.1 GCA_018970965.1 Alphaproteobacteria bacterium
GCCGCCGACACACAGACCAACACCAAAGTCAGCTGCGCCTGACTTGTCCGCTTTTCACCCAATAGAGTTGAGAGCGCCAATGCAGCCGACGCGCCGCAAATGCCAACCGACCCGCCCGCCAAAAGGCCAAGCGCCCATGGCAAGCCAAAGACCCGCGCCATAGCGACGCCTGTCAGCGTGACCAGCGCCAGGATGACAGCGATGGCGATAAAGCTCGTCGCACCCAAAGACGCAATTTGCTCAAAGGTTACTTGCGCGCCAACCAGCACAATGCCCCAGCGCAACAGGCTACGTGAGGCAAAGTTAAGTCCGGGATGCAGCCGCGCATCGGCATTCGCGAAGTTAAATGCCAGGCCAATGAGCAGGCCCATCAACATCAGCGGCGCGCCATAATGTTCTGCCAGATAGGCTGCGGCCAAGGCTGCCACGCCCGTGACCACAAGGCCGGGGATATGGAGCCGCGCACCGCCTTTGGAAGCCGGCGCCGCTTCATATAAATCGCCATATAAATCTGCGACGGCTGGAACATCCTTTTGGTTATTCACCTGCGTCTCCCCCTTGGCATGCTGACAGCGTTGTCTACTATGGCGCGCAACAGGAGTGGAGACAATTCATGTCAGATGGGCAAATCGATCGTGGAAAGAATTTGCGCTACGCGCTGATTGCGCTGGTTTTTGTGGGAACGGCGCTCAATTATGTGGATCGGCAAGTGCTTGCCTTGCTGAAGCCCACTTTAGAGGCAGAATTTAATTGGACGGATCAAGAATTTGCACATCTCGGGTCGGCGTTTCAGCTGACTGCGGCCGCAGCAGTATTGTTTGTCGGTTGGTTGGTTGATCGCTTTGGCGTGCGCGCGGCCTATGGCGGCGCCGTTGCGGTCTGGAGCTTGGCGGGCATTGCGCACGCCTTTGCCTCTACCGTCAGCCAGTTTTTAACAGCCCGTGTGGTCTTAGCCGCCGCAGAATCTATCAACACCCCTGCCGCGGTGAAATCAGCAGCACAATATTTGCCGCTGAAAGAGCGTTCCCTGGGCTTGGGCTTGGTCAACACAGCCCCAAATATTGGTGCGGTTCTCACGCCTTTAATTATTCCGCCCTTTGCGCTCGCCTTTGGCTGGCAGGCTGCCTTCATCGTGACAGGCGCGCTGGGCTTTATTTGGCTGTTATTCTGGTATCCGACGACCAAGCATTTGCCCGCTGTCGCCCCTGCGGCCCCTACCGCCGCGGCACAGCAAGAGCCAACAGGCTGGTTTAAAGAGCTGTTGTCCGATCGGCGGACATGGGCCGTCGGCGGCGCCAAGGCACTAACAGATATGGTCTGGTGGTTCATGCTGTTCTGGACGCCGGATCTCTTCAGCCGCGTGTTCAAGATGAGCCAGGCCGATCTGGGCGGTCCAATTGCAGTCATCTACAGCATGGCAGCTTTGGGCGCGCTTTCCAGTGGCCTCGTTTTCCCTGCCCTGCTCGCCCGCGGCCTCACCCCCAATGCTGCGCGTAAAACCTCTATGCTGTTTTACGCACTGTTGATCTTACCCATTCCCTTGGCGCTGCAGGCCTCTAGCCCTTGGACGGCGGCAGGCCTGATTGGCCTTGCGCTGTTTGCGCATCAGGGCTTTTCCACCAACATCTTTGGCTTCACGGCAGATACAGTGCCGACCAAGCGTGTGGCGACGGTGATGGCCATTGGGGGTGTGTTCGGCAATTTAACGGGCATGGGCATCATCGAATTTACGGGCTGGTCGCTGACGCATGGTGTTGGCTATTGGCCCATGTTTGCCATGGCAGCCTCGGCCTATTTGCTCGCGACCTTATGGGTGCATGTGCTGGTGCCGGTTATCCAGCCAATTGAGCAGACCGACTAAAGCAAAAAGGTACATCTCAAAGGCGCAAAAAAAGGGCTGGAGCCACAAGGCCCCAGCCCTTCTCTTTTGGTTCTAAACTTTGGCTTATTTGCCGAAGTTCAGCTGCGCTGTGATGCCGATATACCGATCAGCTTCGCGCGGGATGATGTAGCGGAAGCTACCACCCGGGCCGCCCGAAATGATCGACGAGGCAAAGCTCTTGTCGAACAAGTTCTTCACATGCGCCGTGACCTTCCAGCGATCATTCTGGTCAACCAGCGAGGCATGGAAGTCGACAATCGAATATGCCGGCACGGTGGTGCCCGCACGCGTCGTCAGGTTCGCCGTCAGTTCATAGATCTGCGACGACTGATAAGCGATTGAGCTGCCAAGCTGAACGTCGAACGGACCCTTGGTTTCAATGGTCCAATCCGCACCCAGCGACGCCTTATACTTCGGCGCATTCGGCAACGGCGTACCCGGGGCCACGATGTTGGCCGGGTTGCCGCCGACCGGCAGGTTGAAGGCCACAACATGTGCGTCGGTATAAGCAAAGCCACCCGACAGGTTCAGGTTGCGCATCGGACGCACAATCGCGTCAACTTCGATGCCCTTGGTGGCCACAGTACCCGCGTTTGTGAGACGGGTCGTCACAACGCCTGCCACCAGATCGGGGTTATTCGCCTGATAATTGTAATATTTGGCGTAATAAGCCGCGACGTTGATGATCGCGCGACCATCAAACAGGCTGTTCTTGGCACCTACTTCAAACGCGTCCACGGTTTCGGCCGCAATCACGTTGGTGTCATCGATACCGGCAAGGCCTGCAAGCGGCGGGTTAGCCGACTTGTACATGTTGAAATACACGTTGTACGCTGGGCCCTTATAGCCACGCGTGTAGCTACCATAGACCATGGTTGCATCGCTCAGATCAGCCTGGAAGCCGGCCTTACCCGAAACGTTCGACTTGCTGGTATCGCCAGCAAAGCTGAAGTTCGGACGAATGCCCGGACGCGCATCGGGGAAGTTCGATGTGCGGCTGTGGAAGACATCCAGATTGTCCTTCGTGTAGCGCAAGCCGCCGATCAGGCGGAACTTGGGCGACACATTAACAGTCGTCTGACCAAAGAGCGCCTTGTTGTCGAAGGTCGACCCAAAGGTCGCGCTGCCAATCGGGTTGGTAAAGGTCGAGACTGCCGGATCAGCAACGCACGGACGCAGGCCTGCTGTAATTTCAGCCAGCGTCGAGGCGGTGCATGCAATCACGTTACGCGTAAAGGTACGTTCTGACTTTGCGCGCGAATAATAAGCACCAATCACATATTCAATCAGGCCACCCGTCGGCGATGCGATGCGGACTTCCTGCGTGAAGGTGTGCGACGTTTGCGGGCCATTATCGTGCAGCTGGTTCAGGCCCACATAGGGCTGGCTCAGCCAATCGCCGTCGCGGATTTCGGTGTTATCCCACCCGCGATAGCTGGTGATGGACGTCAACGTGTGATCGCCGAGTTCCAAATCAGCCTGAAGCGATGTGCCCCAGCTCTTTTCCTTGGTCGACGTCACAAGGTTCTGGTTAACGGTGCGGGCTTCCACACCATCAAAGGTCGTGCCAACGAGCGCCAGCGCCGCAGCATTGGTCGGACGCGGGCTGATGATTTCACCGCAGCAATCATCATTTGCCTTGCGGTAATCGCCACGCAGCGTCAGCTTCAGCGTCTCGGTGGCATCGGCTTCAATCACACCGCGGAAGCCATAATGCTTATAGCCGTTCACCTTCGACTTGGTGGCAAGGTTATACACATTGCCATCATATTGGCCGTAGAAGCCTGTGAAGCGTGACCGCACCTTATCGCTCAGCGGCACGTTGACCGTGGCGCGCGCGCGATATTCCGCCTTATCGAAATACGAGGCTTCAACTGTGCCCTCGAGCTTGTCCGTCGGACGCTTGGTCACAATCGAGACGACACCTGCCGATGCGTTCTTGCCAAACAGCGTGCCCTGCGGACCACGCAGCACTTCGACGCGCTCAACGTCAAACAGATCGCTAAAGCCTTCGCCAGCGCGGCTCAGCACCACGCCATCCAAAACGGCGGCAACGGAAGGCTCAGCGGCAATCGAGAAGTTGATTGTCCCCACGCCACGCAGGAACAGCGCTTGGTTCAGCGTTGTGCCGGCCTTACGAAAGTTCATCGACGGAACGAGATATTGCGCATTTTCCAGCGTCAA
>JAGWVG010000182.1 GCA_018970965.1 Alphaproteobacteria bacterium
ATGGGCTATGCCAACACAGCGGCCCATCTTGCGGCCGATGCCTCAGCGCTCTTTGCCCGCAACCTCTATAACTTCCTCTCCGCCTTTTGGGACAAAGAGGCTGGCCGCCCCGTCTTGCCCGACGAGGATGAAATTACGGCCGCCATCCGGCTGACCCAAGGCGGCAAGGTTGTTCACGAACGGCTGCGCGCCGCACAATAAGGCAAAAGGAACGGACATGGACTTTATCAGCATCCTCTCCATCTTCGTGCTGGCCTGTTTTGTCGGCTATTATGTTGTTTGGTCGGTCACACCGGCGCTGCACACGCCGCTCATGGCTGTCACTAATGCCATTTCATCGGTCATCATTGTCGGCGCGCTGATTGCTGCTGCACCATCGGGCCATTTTGGTGCAGCCAAAATGCTTGGCCTGCTGGCTGTCATTTTAGCTGCAGTGAATATTTTTGGCGGTTTTGCGGTGACGGAGCGCATGCTGGCCATGTACAAAAAGAAAGATCGTTAAGCGGGATTTTCACGCCGGACACATCCGGCAAAAGGGGGGCTAGATGTTCATCGGCCATTTCGCACCAGCCTGTGTTGCGGCAACGCACCGCAAGGCCCCATCGCTGCCCATTCTCTTTCTGGGCGCACAGCTGATTGATTGGGCTTTTTTTGGGCTCCTCTATCTTGGCGTGGAAAAGGCCCGGCTCGTCCCCGGCATCAGCGCGATGAACCCGATGGACCTCTACTCCATGCCCTACACACATAGCCTTTTGGGGACGCTCGCTTGGGCAGCGGGCTTTGCCTTGCTGATCCGTGTGTTTGGCAAAAGCTGGGTGGCCGCCGCAATTGGCTTTGGCGTTGTTGTGTCGCATTGGGTGCTCGACCTGCTGGTGCATATCCCCGATCTCACTTTGGCAGGCCAGCCCCCCAAACTCGGCTTTGGGCTGTGGAACCACCCCGTGCTTGAAATGCCTTTGGAGTTGGGAATTACGGCACTTGGCCTGTGGCTTTATGCCCGTGCGACGGGCGGCCTGCGGCCCAGCATTTGGGCCCTCGCTGTGATCCTGCTTGTTCTGCAAGCGATAAATTGGTTTGGCCCGCAACCCACAGAGGTGACGCTAAGTGTGACGCTGTTGGCTTGGTTTGGCTATGCCGTGGCCACGCTGGGGGCATGGTGGGCCGCCCGCACGGCACAGCGCCGCCCCCCCGCGCACTGACAATTAGAGGCGACGGACCAATTGGCTGGCCATGCCCAGCCAGGCCGGGTCTTCAAAAATCTGCTGCTTGGCGCCGGCGCCGAGGGGCAGAACTTGCAAACGGCCATCTTGGCGCCCAATCAACCGGCCAAAGACATAACGCCCAGCCGGACGCGGCACGAGGACATCGCGGTTAAGCGCTGCAGCAAAATCAGCCGGGGTAAGGCGATCACACCAAATTTCATCCCCCGCCCGATATTCCCCCAAACTCGCCTCCACCAGCACAGCGATTTGGCCAGAGGCAGGTGCCGGGGCAGGCACAAGCTGCGCATATTTGGGGGCAGATGCGCCCTCGCCTCCCAAAATTGCAGCGACGGGCAAGTCGACTCGCTCTGGCAAAGCCACGAGATCAGCCGCGCTCACCTCTAAGGCAGCGGCAATCCGGTTGAGCCAATCAACAGATACTGTCCGCGTGCCAGTTTCCAGCCGACCAATGGTTTGAGCTGTTGTTGGCGGCGTGCAACGCGCGCCCACTTCGGCCAAGGTAAGGCCTTTGGCCCGGCGCACATCGCGGATTTGGGTGATCATGTTGGCCTCATTTTTTAACCAAATCGGTTTTTCACTTTCCTACATATGATCCGAAATGGCAAGAGCAGAGTCGCCGCCGAAAGGGAGACGCTCATGCCGCAGATTCTTGCTGAATGCCCCAGCCCCGACATCACCCCAGATGGCCCGCGCAGCCACCGAACAGTCACGATCAATCTTGCCGAATCCCCACTGACATGGCTGTTTGCGCGCCAGTTGATTACACCGCGCCAAGCCGCTGCTGGCGAGGCTTTGCGCCGCGACTTTGAGCGCGCTGCGCTTGGCCCCCGCGTCACAATGCGCTGGGATGCGTCCCCCGCGGGCCGCCGCACAGGCCACGCCCCCGATCCCGCTGGCGCAACTGTGGCCCATTTGGCCGCGCGCCAGCGTTTTGATGGCGCGCTCCGCGCCTTAGGGCCCGGCCTTCAAGATATTGCATGGCGCATCATCTGCGCAGGCGAGGCTATGACATTGGCCGAAAAAGCACTGGGCTGGCCGGCCCGATCGGGCCGGCTGGTGTTGACGCTGGCGCTCGACCGCATCGCCGATTACTACCAGCTTCCATAAGCAAAAGAGGAGCGGATGATGACGCAGGCTTTATGGGTGAAAAAGGACGCGCTGGGCGAGACACAAATTGTCGATCTGCCCGATGCCCCCTTGGCCGAAGGGGCGGTACGCCTTGCCATCCAGAGCTTTGCTGTCACGGCCAATAATGTCACTTATGCGGTGATTGGTGATATGTTCCAATATTGGAATTTCTTCCCAGCGCCTGATGGCTGGGGCATTGTGCCCATGTGGGGGCATGCCAGTGTCACCCAATCCAACTGCCCCGATATTGCAGTTGGTGAGCGCGTTTATGGCTATCTGCCCACCGCAACACATTTGGATGTTGTGCCCGGCAAAATCAGCGCATCCGGCTTTACCGATATGGCACCCCATCGCCAGCCGATGAGTGCAATTTATAACCAATATAATCGCTTGGCTGCAGACCCCCAGCACAACCCAGCGCATGAAGATGCACGGATGATTTTCAGCCCCTTATTCACCACAGGGTTTTTGATTGCTGATTTTTATCAGCGCAAAAATTGGTTTGGGGCCGAGGCGCTGATCATGACGAGCGCCTCCTCCAAAACGGCAATGGGCCTTGCGCACTGCGCCAAAATCGCCGCGCCGCACATCCGGCGGATTGGCCTGACGGCGCCGCGCAATATAGACTTCGTCACGCGATCTGGCCTGTATGACGAGGTCATGGCCTATGAGGCGGTCGCGTCATTGCCCGTTCAGCCTGCAGTGTCCGTGGATTTTGCAGGCAATGCCGCTGTTTTGCGCGCCATTCACACGCAATTTGAAGATCAGCTGCGCTTTTCCAGCACTGTCGGCATGACGCATGTTGGTGCGCGCGCTGGCGAGGGGACACCGCTGCCCGGGCCACAGCCACAGCTCTTCTTTGCGCCAAGCGAGGCGCTGGAAACGATTAAGGCGCTGGGTCAAGACGGCTTTGCCGCTGCGATGGGGACCGCATGGCGGAGCTTTCTGGACACAGCGGCACGCACGGTGAAAACCGAGCATCGCCAAGGACTGGCGGCTGCGCGCGATGTGTTCTTAAAAACGCTGGCCGGAGAGCAAAGCCCCGAGACGGGAATTGTGATCCAGCTTTAACCGAGGCTTGCGAGAATTTTGCGCTCGGTTGCGATGATTGGCGCAAAGCTGTCCCGCGCGTGCATCGCTGCCACCCACGCATAGGTGCGGAGATAGTGGCTGCGGTCTACCGCGCAGCGGGCGTGATCATAATTAACGAACATTGTTGCGATCGAAATATCTGCAATTGTCAGGCTGTTGCCGACAAGAAACTGACCCGGCTCAGGCACCACAGTTTCGAGATAGGCGAGCAGCGGCGGCAGATCTTTAGTTTCCCCTTCGACAGCCATGGCTTCATTGCCCGGTTGCTTCATAAACAGCGGGCCAACCACGCGATTGAAAAAGCATTTAAACACAATCGTCGACATCATCGTATCGGCAAATTCCTCAAACCAAATCGCGCGGGCACGATCTGCGGGATCGGCGGGCAGCAAGGCAGGCTCGGGGAATTTGGCCTCCAAATAAGTGAAGATGGCCGTTGAATCTGACACGGCAAAATCACCATCTGCAAAAGCGGGCATTTTGCCAAAGGGACTGGCGCGGCGGAAATCTGGGTTTGGATCGCCAATACGGGTATTTTGGACGGGAAGCTCAATCCCCTTCTCTGCGGCCGTCACCATGATCTT
>JAGWVG010000183.1 GCA_018970965.1 Alphaproteobacteria bacterium
CCGGGCTTGATTATCCCGGCATTGGGCCAGAACATGCTTGGCTGCGCGATATTGGGCGTGTTCAATATGACAGTGTGACAGATACCGAGGCGCTCTCCGCCTTCCAATTGCTCTGCCGCACGGAAGGCATCATCCCGGCGCTGGAACCAAGCCATGCGCTCGCCGCGGTTGCGCGCGTCGCGCCAAAATTGGCCGCTGACAAGATCATCGTCGCCAATCTGTGTGGCCGCGGCGATAAAGACATTTTCACAGTCGCCGAAGCCTTGGGAGTGCAGATGTGACCCGGCTTGCAGATGCGTTCATCAAAGGCCGTCCGGCGCTGGTGACCTTTGTTACCGGCGGGGATCCGGACCCGCACGCGACCGATGCAATTTTGGATGCGCTGGTTGCCGGCGGCACCGATGTGATTGAGCTGGGCATGCCCTTTACCGATCCAATGGCAGACGGCCCTGCTATTCAGTTGGCTAACCTGCGTTCTCTAGCTGCTGGCACCAAGACGGCTGATCTCTTTGCCATCGCCAAGCGATTTCGGGCACGCCATGCCGATGTGCCATTGGTGATGATGGGCTACGCCAATCCGATGACGCGGCGTGGGCCTGAGTGGTTTGCCAATGCCTGTCGGGAGTCGGGCGTAGATGGCGTGATCTGCGTGGATCTTCCGCCCGAAGAAGATCAAGATTTGGGGCCCGCCTTGCGCGCGGCGGGTGTCGATTTCATCCGGCTCGCCACGCCGACCACAGATGCGGCGCGTTTGCCGGATGTTCTAAAGGCCGCTTCAGGCTTTCTTTATTATGTTTCGGTTGCCGGGATCACCGGCCTTCAACAGGCCGCAACCGCAAGTGTGGCAGAGGCTGTGGCGCGGTTAAAGGCATCGACGGATCTGCCCATTGCCGTGGGCTTTGGCATTCGTTCGCCCGAACAGGCCGCTGCCATTGCCGAAGTAGCCGATGGCGTGGTCGTTGGTTCAGCTATTGTTGATCTTGTCGGCCAGCATGGCGCAGCCGCCGCCGGCCCAGTTCAGGAATATGTCGCATCACTGCGCGCTGCAATTGATAGCGCCCAAAAGGAGAAAGCCGCATGAACTGGTTAAGCCGCGTCCGCAACGCGCTTCCCTTCATGGCCAAGCGCGAACATGAAGGGAATTTGTGGAACAAATGCCCATCCTGCTCGCAGATGATTTTCATCAAGGAATATGAAGAAAATCTGTCAGTCTGCACGGTATGTGGCCATCACGGCCGCATCGGGCCCAAAGCGCGCTTCCCGCAGGTGTTTGACAATGCACGCTGGAGCGAACTGCCCACCCCGCGTGTCGCAGAAGACCCTTTGAAATTCCGTGACACCAAGAAATATGTGGACCGGATTAAGGCGGCACGCGCCACAACGGGTGAGCAAGATGCGTTAATCAATGCCCGCGGCACAATCATGGGCCATAAGGCTGTCGTTGGCGTGCAAGACTTTGCTTATATGGGCGGATCAATGGGCGTCGCGGTGGGCGAAGCCTTTATCGCCGGCGCAACTGCGGCAATTGAAGATAAATGCCCCTATATCATCTTTACCGCAGCTGGCGGCGCACGCATGCAGGAAGGCATTCTCTCGCTGATGCAGATGCCTCGCACGACAGTTGCCATCTCTATGCTGCGGGAGGCGAAACTGCCCTATATCGTGGTGATGACGGATCCCACCACGGGCGGCGTGACAGCAAGCTATGCCATGCTGGGCGATGTGCAAATTGCAGAACCCAACGCACTTATTGGCTTTGCAGGCCAGCGCGTCATTCAAGATACAATCCGCGAAAAACTGCCCGAAGGGTTCCAGCGTGCGGAGTATCTGCTTGAACATGGCATGCTCGACATGGTGGTTGAGCGGAAAGATATGCGCGAAACATTGGGGCAGCTGATTGCCTATTTGATGCCGGAAAAGGCTGCGGCCTGATTTCCAGTGGCTGACCACGCCCGATCAGACGACCCGGCAGTTCAAGCGCAGCTTGATCGCTTTGCCCAACTCTCTCCTGGCCGGGATATTTTGGGTCTAGAGCGCATTGCAGCTCTGCTTGATGCTGTGGGCAATCCGCACCTTGCACTGCCGCCGGTTTTCCATGTCGCTGGGACGAACGGCAAGGGCTCAACATGCGCCTTTTTGCGCGCTGCTGTGGAAAGCGCAGGTCTGACCGCCCATGTCTACACCAGTCCGCATCTGGTGCGCTTTAATGAGCGCATTCGCGTGGCTGGACGACTTATTGAAGATGGCGCGCTTGCAGCCCTTCTCAAAGAGGTGCTGGATGCCGCGGAACAGGCCGATATTGGCCCCAGCTTTTTTGAGGCGACGACAGCAGCTGCCTTTCTCGCCTTTGCGCGCACGCCGGCAGATGTTGCGATTATCGAAGTTGGGCTTGGCGGGCGGTTGGATGCAACCAACATCATTGCTTCCCCAGTGATGACTGGCATTGCGCAACTCGGCCTTGATCATGAGGCCTTTTTGCTCGACCCGAGCAATGGCCCGGCTTTCCCACCGCTGGAACGCATTGGCTTTGAAAAAGCTGGCATTGCCAAATCCAGCGCACCTTTGGTGACAATGGATTATCCCGATGGTGTTGCCGCGCGCGTGAACGAAGTTGCCGCGGCCGCGGGCACGCGGGTTATTTCCCGCAAATCCGGCTGGGACTGCGCCCTCTATCTGGGGCAGCTGCATTATCGCGACGCAGTGGGAAAACTCAGCCTGCCTCTCCCTCGGTTGGCGGGTGAGCATCAGGCCATGAATGCCGGGCTCGCCATTGCGATGCTGCGCCATCAACACATGGTGGACATCCCAGAAAGCGCCTTACGCGCGGCAATGGGCTGGGCACATTGGCCCGCACGCATGCAATTGCTGGCCGATGGCCCGCTCAAGCGGCTTGCGCCTTCTGCATCTGAGCTTTGGCTGGATGGGGGGCACAACCCAAATGCGGCAACGATGATCGCCCAGTTTTTCTCAAGCGGCGAAAAAGTCGATCTCGTCATTGGCATGCTGGCCAATAAGGATGCGGCCGGTTTTCTAAGCCTGCTTGCGCCAATTGCCCAATCCGTCACGGCTGTGCCCATTGCTGGCCATGAATGCCACAGTCCCGACGAATTATCCGCCATCGCACAGTCACTTGGCATTGAGACAACGGCAACGGCACCTGATTTGGCAGACGCCTTGTGCCAAATAGATGCACGCCGCCCCGACACGGCCGCGCGCATTGCCATTCTCGGCTCGCTCTATCTCGCGGGGGTGGCGCTGGCCCAAAACGACCAGCTGCCCGATTAATCTCGCGCGCCGGCGGAGCCCATCGCGCTATCCACCAGGCCATTGCGCGACATCAGCCAGAAAAGCGCGATACCGGGCAGCGCGGCAATGGTTGTCAGCAGGTAGAAGTTTACATAGCCAAAAGACTCAATCAGCGCGCCAGCCGTCGTCCCCGTTAGGAACCGCCCAACAATGCTCGCGCCGGCAGAAATCAGGGCATATTGCGCCCCAGTAAATCGCAAATCACACAGAGCAGAGAAATAGGCGACAAGGACAACCCCGCCAAAGCCGCTTGCCGCATTTTCAAAGCCAATGGCCCCGGCCATCGCCCAATTGCTGTGCCCCGTAGCGGCCAACCCAGCAAAGCTAAGGTTTGAAAAGGCCATCAACACCAGCGCAATCAACACCGATCTTTTGAGCCCAATTCGCGCAAAAGCGACACCTCCAATAAAGATACCAATCAGATACGCCCAAAAGCCGACGCCCACATCGTAAATGGCAATTTCGTCATTGGTATAGCCAAGATCATCAAACAGCAGCCGGAAGGTCAAGTTCGCCAGTGTATCGCCAATTTTGTGAACAAGGATGAATAGAAGGACGAGCCACGCCCCTGCCCGCTGGAAAAATTCCACAAAAGGTCCGGCAACGGAGTGCCAAATCTCAGCCAATGCGCGTTTCTCATTCGAGACAACATGGCGCGCGGGTTCTCCCAGCCAAAGGCCTGTGAGCATTGCGGGCA
>JAGWVG010000184.1 GCA_018970965.1 Alphaproteobacteria bacterium
CGATGTGCTGGGCGCGGTACAAGCGGCAGGCTATGGCATTGCGGATGTGTCCACCCGTGAGGCTGATTTGGAGCATGTTTTCCTGAATCTGACCCGGGCGGCGTGAACGGCGACGTTCTCATCATCGGCTCTGGTGCTGCCGGGCTGACGGCGGCGCTGGAATTGGCGCAGCATTGCAAGGTCATTGTGTTGGCTAAGGGCGCAATTTCAGATGGCGCCACCAGTTGGGCACAAGGTGGCATCGCCGCAGTCTTAGAAACCACCGACACGTTTGAAAGCCATGTTGAAGACACCATGATCGCGGGTGCTGGCCTGAACAACCGGCAGACAGTTGAACATGTTGTCGAGCATGCCCCAAAGGCCATCCAGCGTCTTGCTGATTTAGGTGTCCCATTTGATTTGGGCGCAGATAAGCATTGGCATTTGACACAAGAGGGCGGCCATTCGCACCGCCGGATTGTGCATGTCCATGATGCAACGGGATTGGCCGTGCAGCAGGCGCTCGAAAAAGCGGCGAGCGCGCATCCCAATATCACGCTGGTGCCAGATCGCGTGGCGATTGACCTTATCATGGGCCGTCACCAGATGCGCTTTTCCACCAGTGGGCGCATTCATGGGGTTTATGCGCTCAATCGCACAACAGGGTTGGTGGAAACTTTTACGGCGCGGGCAACGATTTTGGCCTCAGGTGGCGCGGGCCGCACCTATCTCTATTCCACAGCGCCGCGCGGCGCGACGGGGGATGGCATCGCCATGGCGTGGCGTGCGGGGTGCCGCGTTTCGAATATGGAATTTATGCAGTTCCACCCGACCTGCCTTTATAATTTGGAAGTCAAAAACTTTCTCATTACCGAGGCCGTGCGGGGCGAAGGTGGGCAGTTGAAAATCCCGACCACGGGGGAACGTTTCATGCCGCGTTTTGACCCCCGCGCAGAACTTGCCCCGCGCGATGTTGTGGCGCGCGCGATTGACCATGAGATTAAGCGGCTCGGGCTGGATTATGTCCATCTCGATATCAGTCATTTGGATGCCGATTTTATCCGCGGCCATTTCCCCAATATCTATGACAAGCTGATGGGGCTGGGCATCGACATTACCAAAGAGCCGATCCCCGTTGTGCCTGCCCAGCATTATACCTGTGGCGGTGTGGTTGTGGATTTGGATGGCTGCACCGATGCGCCCGGCCTTTATGCGGCTGGGGAAGTCACACAATCTGGCCTGCATGGGGCCAATCGCCTTGCTTCAAATAGTTTGCTGGAATGCCTCGTTTTTGGGGAGGCGTGTGCGCAGCATATCATCGCAAATTGGGATGGGTTGCCTCTCCCGCCAGATATTCGGCCATGGGATGAAAGCCGGGTGACCGATAGCGATGAGGAAGTCGTCATCCAGCAATGCTGGCGCGAAATTCGCCACTTCATGTGGAATTTTGTCGGCATCGTGCGCACCACCAAAAGGCTGGAGCGTGCGAAACACCGGATTGATCTGCTCCGTCAGGAAGTGGCGGATTATTATAGCCATTTCCGCGTAACGCCCGATTTGGTGGAGCTGCGCAATTTGGTTGAAGTGGCGGATCTGATCGTTCGGTCTGCGCTTGCCCGCAAGGAAAGCCGGGGGCTGCACTATACCACCGATTATCCTGAGATGTCTGCAGCAGCGCAGGACACGATTCTCGTGCCCTGACGCGCATTTGCACGATGCCCGAGGTTGATTGATCGGCGCACACAGGGCATAGCCGCCGCCATGACCGAGATGCTTAAAATCAGCCTGCCCGATGGTTCCGTGCGCGAAATGCCGAAAGGGGCGACCCCTGCCGATGTCGCGGCTGCCATTGGCCCCGGCCTTGCTAAGGCCGCAATTGCCGCCCGTGTGAATGGCGAATTGCGGGATATTGGCCGTGCTTTTGACGGGGATTGTGAGCTGGCCTTGGTCACATCGCGGGATGAAGATGAGGCGCTTGACCTTGCTCGGCATGATTTTGCGCATATTCTCGCAGAGGCTGTGCAGGCGCTGTTCCCCGGCACGCA
The DNA here is from genome assembly GCA_018970965.1 of Alphaproteobacteria bacterium. GTDB lineage: Bacteria > Pseudomonadota > Alphaproteobacteria > Sphingomonadales > Sphingomonadaceae > Aquisediminimonas. The sequence goes on from JAGWVG010000184.1 coordinate 2,025, forward strand.
AATCACCTTTGGTCCATCGACCGAAGACGGCTTTTACTATGATTTCGCGCCCAAGCGTCCCTTTACGGAAGATGATCTGCCCGCCATCGAAGCCAAAATGCGCGAGCTTATTGCAGCGGATAAGCCGCTGCGCCGTGAGGTGTGGGATCGCAATCAGCTGATCGCGCGCTGGCAGGCTGAGGGCGAGACGTTCAAAGCCGAATGGGCGGCGGAATTGCCCGAAGGCGAAGAAATCAGCGTCTATTGGTCAGGCGATGACTGGATGGATATGTGCCGCGGGCCGCATCTGGCCTCTACTGGCAAGCTGGACCCGCAGGCGTTTAAGCTGACGCGCGTGTCGGGCGCTTATTGGCGCGGGGATCAGAAGAATGCGCAGCTCTCGCGCATTTATGGCACGGGCTGGCTGAATAAAAAGCAGCTGGATGCCCATCTGACGCGGCTCGAAGAAGCCGCCAAGCGTGACCATCGCCGCTTGGGCAATGAGATGGATTTGTTCCATTTGCAGCAAGAAGCGCACGGCAGTGTGTTCTGGCATCCCAAGGGCTTCCGGGTTTGGCGCGAGCTTGAGGCGTATATGCGCCGCGCGATCGACGCCGCGGGCTATCGCGAAGTCAAAACCCCGCAGATTATGGATGCCCGCCAATGGGAACAGTCCGGCCATTGGGGCAAATATCGTGAAAACATGTTCGTCATTCCTGACGAAGTGCCCAATGTCGATGATGAAGGCCCGGTGATTTCGGGCGATGCCGATTGGATGGCGCTCAAGCCCATGAACTGCCCGGCGCACGTGCTGATCTTCCGTCAGGGCATTAAATCTTACCGCGATTTGCCGTTGCGCCTGTATGAAAATGGCTGTTGCCATCGCAATGAGCCGCATGGCGCGCTGCATGGTCTGATGCGTGTGCGTCAGTTTACGCAGGATGATGCGCATATCTTCTGCCGCGAAGACCAGATTGTCGATGAAGTCCGTGCCTTCTGCGAATTGGCAGACCGGATCTATAAAGATTTCGGCTTTACCTATTCCATCAAGCTCGCGCTGCGCCCGGAAAAGCGCTTTGGCAGCGATGAGATGTGGGACAAGGCTGAGACCGAGTTGCGCAACGCCGTTGCCGCAGCAGGCCTTGCAACGCCCGAATATGGTTGGGAAGAATTGCCCGGCGAAGGCGCCTTCTACGCGCCCAAGCTGGAATGGCATTTGACCGATGCAATTGGCCGGACATGGCAGGTCGGCACAATCCAGTCAGACCGCGTTCTGCCCGAACGTCTGGATGCGACCTATGTTGGCGATGATGGCGAAAAGCATCGTCCGGTGATGCTGCATCGCGCGATCTTTGGATCTTATGAGCGGTTCATTGGCATTTTGATCGAGCATTTCGCTGGGCGCTTCCCGGCGTGGCTTGCGCCAGTGCAAGCCGTGGTTGCGACCATTGTCTCGGATGCGGATGGCTATGCCAAGGATGTGGCCGACAAGCTGGAGGCCGCGGGCCTGCGCGTGGAAACCGATCTGCGCAACGAAAAGATCAACTATAAGGTGCGTGAACATTCCCTGGCCAAGGTGCCGCATCTGCTTGTTGTCGGCATGCGCGAAGCCGAAGAAGGCAAGGTGGCTATCCGCACCTTGGGCCAGGAAGGTCAGCGTATCATGAGCGTGGATGAAGCCATCGCAATGCTGCGTGAAGAGGCGACGCCGCCCGATTTGCGGGGTTAAGGTGCAAGCTGCGCCACGATCAGGCGGCGCAGGTCTTCGGGCGCAGTGATTTTCAGCGTTACGGCATCGCGCTTCAAACGGAAGAGCGAGAGAAGCCTTGCCTCTTGCGGGGATGTAAAGGCCAGCACGCAATTAGGGCTTGAGAGCAACGCCGCTTTAAATGCGCGTTGGCCGGGGTGGATTTCCAGAATGTTCGTCACCGCGCTCAACTGCGCGATGTGCGTTTCCATCTGAAACAGCACGCCCGCACGCACAATCAGCTGCCCATC
>JAGWVG010000185.1 GCA_018970965.1 Alphaproteobacteria bacterium
AGCCATGCCGTCTTAGCATTGAGAGATCAGGGCTGGCCGGTTGTCGTCGTTGATAATCTATCAACTGGATACCGGTGGGCGATCCCAGAGGACATTCCTTTTGAAGAGGCTGATATTGGGGATGCAAATGCCCTTTCGCGTATTTTGAGCGCGCATGCCATCGGCGCCATTCTCCATTTTGCTGGCTCAATCATCGTTCCAGAATCCGTCGAACAGCCGCTAAAATATTATCTTAACAACACAGCCAATACTCGAACGCTGCTGGAAGCTGCAGTCTCTGCGGGCGTTGCTCATTTTCTCTTTTCGTCAACAGCAGCAACCTATGGAATTCCCAATACGGTGCCCATTACTGAGGATGCGCCAAAAATGCCGATTAACCCCTACGGCATGTCAAAATTGATGAGCGAGGTCATGCTTGCCGACACAGCAAGAGCCTTTCCCATGAATTTTTGCGCCCTACGCTATTTCAATGTGGCGGGCGCCGATCCTCAGGGGCGCGCGGGCCAATCAACTGCAGGTGCCACACACTTGATAAAAGTGGCCGTAGAGGCCGTGCTGGGTAAGCGTCCGTATGTCAGTGTATTTGGAACGGATTACGACACGCCCGATGGCACTGGCGTGCGTGATTACATACATGTGTCCGATCTGGCAGATGCGCATGTGCTGGCGCTCGAAGCTTTGATCGCAAATCCGGACGAAAGCTTAATTTTGAACTGCGGCTATGGGCGTGGATTTTCAGTCATCGAGGTGCTCGACGCTGTCGATCGAGTGGCCGGCTTAACACTTGAAAGGCACATCGAACCGCGCCGCATGGGGGACCCAGACGCCTTAGTGGCCGACAATTCGCAAATCCTTGCGCGCCTCCCCTGGCAACCGCGCTATGCCGACTTAGACCTTATTGTGAAGCACGCTTTGGCGTGGGAACGCCAATTGCACACACGATCCAACTCAATCATTTAATCACGCAAAGCGGATGCACGTGCGGCGGCGGCTGTTATGGCCGCCGTGTCTGGAACCCCTTTGCCGACAATCCAGCTGCCACCAACGCATAATACGGGGGGGAATGCCAGCCAGTCGGGCGCCGTCTCAGACGTAATTCCCCCAGTTGGGCAGAAGCTTACTTGGCCGAATGGGCCAGCCAGCGCCTTTAACGCTGGCAATCCGCCAGAGGCCATGGCCGGGAAGAATTTGAAATGCATCAGGCCCATATCCAGCCCGCGCATAATGTCACCCGAATTGGCGACACCGGGCAAGAAGGCGATGCCCGCTTCTCCTGCCGCCTTGCCAAGCGGTTCAGTCAATCCCGGCGACACGATGAATTCGGCTCCGGCATCAAGTGAGGCGCGCAGATCGGCCGGGTTGAGGACTGTCCCTGCCCCAACAATAGCACCAGCCACCTGCCGCATCTCTTGTATCGCCTCAAGCGCGCAGGGCGTCCGCAATGTGACTTCCAAAACACACAGTCCACCTGCAACCAAAGCCTCGGCCACAGGACGCGCATGTGCGATATCTTCAATCACAAGAACGGGGATAACAGGCGCCGTTCGCATGATCGTTTCAATTGCGCGCATTAGTGATGATCCTTTGCAAAGGCCGCTGCAGCTCCAAAAAGGCCAGGCTGCGGATGGGTGATAAGTTTGACGGGAAGCGAAGCCATCAGGGCCTCAAAACGGCCTTTGGCACGAAAACGTTCAGCAAATCCGGACCGCAAAAGCGTGTCACGAATGCGCAGGCCAAGCCCGCCTGCAATGACCACAGCCTTGCCACCTTGGGCCAAGGCGATGTCGCCTGCGACGCTTCCGAGTGACAGGCAGAAGCGATCGACAGCTGCCGCAGCAAGACTATCTTCACCTGATGTCCCCAAGGCCCAGAGAGCCTTATCATCCATCGGAACGACAGGCCGCCCCTCAATCCCAGCAAGCGTCTCATAAATATCAACAAGCCCGGGCCCTGATACAACACGCTCTACCGACACGCGGCGATAGCGCTTGCGCAGCCGCGACAGCACTGCATCCTCAAGTCCATCGAGCGGCGCAAAATCGATATGCCCACCTTCCGTGGCGACCACATGATACTCTGCAGCCTGACGCCAGATATGTGCCACGCCCAGTCCCGTCCCGGGCCCCACAATGCTGATCGTGCCCGTCGAAGGTAATGGAACTTCGGGCCCACAAAGGTGAATAAAATGCGACACATCGGCCTGAGCGACCGCATGGCCCACTGCCTCAAAATCATTGACCAGAACCCAATGATCAACGCCCAATTTTTCGCCAATTAGCGCTGGCCGGATAATCCAAGGGTTATTGGTAAATTTGATAATGTCTCCAACGACAGGGGCTGCAATCGCTATGGCGACAGCCTTGGGAAGTGGTTGACCAATATGCGCGCCAAATGCCTCCCACGCCGTCTGAAATGAGGCATGTTCCGCGGTGGGCATTGTAACGGCTTCGCCCAGAGAGACGACGCGGCCTTCCGCGACATCTGCAAGCGCAAAACGCGCATGCGTGCCGCCAATATCGACGCTGACAATCTGCATCACAGCCCCGCAGCCGCTAACATGGCCGAGCCGCCCTTTTCAGCGCCATCAGCACCAAGCCGCATCATTGCAAATAATTCTCGGCCTGTCCCATCCGGCAGAGCTGGGGCTTCGGCAGGAGCACGTCCCGATATATCCGCCAACACCTCTAAGCGACCTGTGCGCGCGCAAAGGCGCACCATGTCGCCATCCTGCACAAAGGCGAGTGGCCCGCCGCCCAATGCCTCAGGTGTTAGGTGAATGGCTGCCGGCACCTTGCCACTTGCCCCTGACATGCGACCGTCAGTGACTAAAGCGACGCGATAGCCTCGGTCTTGAAGCACGCCCAAGGGGGGCGTTAATTTGTGCAATTCAGGCATGCCATTGGCACGTGGGCCTTGGAAGCGGACGACAACAACCACATCCTGTTCCAGCTCACCTGCTTTAAACGCGGCCAACACCGCTTCTTGACTTTCAAACACGCGCGCTGGGGCCACAATCGTCCAGCGATCTGCATCAACGGCGCTCGTCTTGAAGGTCGCGCGCCCCAAATTCCCTTGCACCAAACGCATCCCGCCATCGGGTTGGAACGGTGCTGCCGGCGTCCGCAACATGCTTTCATCGCCAGAGCTGGAAGGTGCATCCTGCCACGCCAATTGACCCCCTTGGAGGACTGGCTCTTGCCCATAAGCCGTTAAATCTTTCCCGGCGACAGTCATAATATCGCGGTGAAGCAGGCCGGCATCGAGGAGTTCGCGGATAACAAAGCCCATACCTCCTGCCGCGTGAAAATGATTCACATCGCCTGAGCCATTGGGATAGACGCGTGCAATTAAGGGCACGGCAGAAGACAATTCATCCAGATCTTCCCAATCAAGCGAAATTCCAGCAGCCCGCGCAATGGCGGGCAAATGGATCGCGTGGTTGGTCGAACCGCCCGTTGCCAACAAACCGACACAAGCGTTTACAATTGCCTTCTCATCAACACACTGCCCTAAGGGCCGATAATCAGAACCATTACGACCAATGGCCGCGACACGATGCGTTGCAGCACGCGTCAATTCCGTGCGCAATTTTGTGCCCGGATTAACAAAAGCGGCACCAGGCATGTGTAAGCCCATGACTTCCATCATCATCTGATTGGAATTTGCCGTTCCGTAAAACGTGCATGTCCCCGGGCTATGGTAAGAAGCGGACTCTGCTTCGAGCAACTCAGCACGGCTGGCCTTGCCTTCTGCATATAGCTGACGAATCCGCTGCTTTTCCTTATTGGGCAAGCCCGAGGGCATTGGCCCTGCCGGCACCAAAATAGCGGGCAAATGCCCAAAGCGCAGCGCGCCAATCAACAAACCCGGCACAATCTTGTCACAAATGCCGAGCAGCAACATGCCCTCAAACATCGCGTGGCTGAGCGCAATTGCCGTACCCATCGCAATTGCATCGCGACTGAAAAGCGACAATTCCAT